>NZ_JAVYAB010000005.1:0-200471 GCF_032337075.1 Novosphingobium sp. APW14 | reverse complement strand
AAACGCTGAAACATAGGCCGCGTGAACTTTTTACGAAAAACCACTGTCCCGTCAGCGGCCGCGCCGTGCAGTTGAAACACGTTCTTCGCCAGATCGACCCCGATAATTACTACGTCCGTCATGTTGCCTCTCCTATCCCGATGGCTAATGCACCGTAATGCTGGTGCATTATGACACCGTTGGGGAGAGCGGCATCCACCCCATCTCTGGATCATAATTAATTGATTTTATTAGATTAATAGTATTTTTGTAATACCATTTACCGGTAAATGAATGCCACCCTCAACGTCCTAATTGGGCCCCAGTTACTGGACTTGGCCGCGACGTAGGGCCTACGAGATTTGGCATCGGCTTAGACTGAATGTGTCATTATTGTAATGTAATTGACAATATGGATATAGCTCATATTGTGGCGACATGAGACTCGTCGCCACCAACGCTGAAGCTGCGTTCCCCACTGCATTGGACGCCCTGACATTCCAGTTCGAGGATTTGCCGCGGCAACTTCGACGGATCTTTGACGAGGCAATCCAGGGAGCAGAGTTAAGCCGCACGCAGTGGCGGCTGCTCGCATATGTGCTGCGCCAGGAGGGCATGACCCAAACCGAGTTGGCCAGGCTCCTCGAAATCGAACGGGCCAGCGCCGGGCTTGCCATCGACACGCTTGAGAAGAAGGCTCTGGTTTCGCGGGAGCAGCACCCCACGGACCGCCGTGTGTGGCGGATTATGCCGACAGAAAAGGCGCGTGCTCTGCTCCATGACCTGCGCGACACCGTCGATGAAATCTATGCGCAAGTTTTCGAGGGATTTTCGGACTCTGAGCTCGACCTGCTCGGCCGCTTCTTCGAGCGCATTGCCAAGAATATGAAAGACTGACCTCATGACATCCATCGCCATGCTCGACCCAAGCCTGCCGAGCCGTTTTGCTGATGGCTCGGCTTACGAGGTGTTCGCACGCCTGCGCAGCGAAGCGCCGGTGCATTATTGTGCCGAAAGTAGATTTGGTCCGTTCTGGTCGATCTCACTCTATGATGACATTGTTGAGATCGAGAGCAAGCCGCAACTCTTCTCCTCCGAAGCCAAGCACGGCGGCGTATCCATCATTGATGTCGATCCTGCCGCGAGCGCTTACTTTGAATCCTTCATCATGATGGATCCGCCTCACCACACCGGCAAAAGGCGGGTCATCGCTCCCGCTTTCAATCCCTCGGAAATGGCACGCCTGAGCCAATCCATCCGCGATCGGACCTCGGCGAAACTTGATGCCCTACCCCGGGGAGAGACATTCGATTGGGTGTCGACTGTCTCGATCGACTTGACCATTGATATGCTGGCCATCCTGTTCGATTTCCCATGGGAAGAGCGGCACAAGCTGCGCCTCTGGTCTGACGCGATCACCTCGCTTGATATGATCGCCAACCGCCCTGAAGAGCGCGTCGCTCATCTGTTCGCCATGGCCTCGCGATTCCACGAACTTTGGCAAGAGCGCTCTGCAGCCGCGCCCGGCTCAGACCTGCTGTCCATGATGATCCACTCTAACGACTTGGCGCAAATGGATGCCGCCGAGTTCATGGGTAACATGGCGACCTTGATCGTCGGCGGAAATGACACGACCCGCAATTCGATGTCGGGGATGGTTGAAGCCTTCAGTCTATGGCCAGAGGAATGGGACAAGCTGTGCGCCAACCCGGAGATCATTCCTAATGCGGCGAGTGAAATCATTCGCTGGCAATGCCCCGCGATCCATATGCGGCGCACGGCGCTGGAAGACGTCGAATTCAGGGGACATCAGATCCGCAAGGGCGACAAGCTCGTGCTTTGGTATATCTCTGCCAATCGGCAGGAGGATGTCTTCCCTGACGGTGACAGGTTCCTCGTCGATCGGCAAAACGCGCGGCGCCATTTGTCGTTCGGATATGGTATTCACCGCTGCGTGGGCGCACGTCTCGCCGAATTGCAGATCCAGATCTTGTTAGAAGAGATGATCAAGCGGAACATGCGGGTAAGCTTGGCTGGACCGGTCGATCGTGAACCGCACCCGTTTCTCGCAATTGTGAATTCCGCGCCTGTCATGACGATGTTTAAATCGAGCAGCATCATCTGACTTGCTGATGAAGTGGTCGTTAGGGCACTAGAAGGGCTAAGTTAACTCAACTGCACGGTCGCCGATTCCCATGATTGCGAGTTTTGCGCTGGCGAACAAATGCAGAAGATGGATCTCTTGAAGTTCCCGTTTCATATCGCTCTCAGTTGATTATCCAACTTGTTAAAAAGTGAAAGATTCACCTCCCAATCAAGCTTGGCGAATCCACTGCAGTTGGGCGTTTGAGAACTCCTTCAACCCGAAGTGAGAGAGCTCGCGGCCATAGCCACTATTCTTGATGCCCCCGATCGGCACTCTTGGATCTGAGGCAGAAAGGCCATTTATGTAAACAGCGCCCGCTTCTATTCGTGCAGCCAAGTTGGCAGCTCGGCCAGTGTTGCGGGTCCACAGCGCGGAAGACAGCCCAAAGTCACTGTCATTTGCGAGCGAGATGGCGTGCTCGGCGTCGTTTGCGACCAAGATCGGAGCGACTGGTCCGAAGGTTTCTTCGCGGCAAATCGGCATGTCGTTCGTCACGTCAACCAGCACTGTCGGCGGATAGAATGCACCCCGGCCTTCGGGAATGAGACCACCAATCAAGATCCGGGCGCCCCTGGCCACGCTGGCTTGAACCAGGTCATGAACCTCAGCTCGCAACCGTTCACGCGCCATCGGCCCCATTTCTGTGACAGGGTCTTCGGGATTCCCAACCTTGATCTTAGATGCCTCGGCGACAAATCGATGAGTGAACTCGTCTGCAATGGGACGTTCAACAATAATGCGCTTGGCTGCGATGCACACTTGTCCGCAGTTCTGGAAGCGTGCGGTTACGGCAGCTGTAACGGCGCGATCGAGATCTGCGTCCGCCAGGACAATGAACGGATCAGAACCACCCAACTCCAACAGCGACTTCTTGAGATTTCTGCCCGCCTCGGCCGCGAGCGCCGCGCCCGCCGCGACTCCTGCTGTCACGCTCACACCGCAAATTCTGGTGTCGCTCAATAGGCCGGCGATTGCGTCGCGGCTTGCGTTGACCACCTTAAATGATCCGGCTGGGAAGCCGGCATCTGCGAAACATTCCCCAAGCGCCAATGCGCTTCCCTGGACATTATCAGCGTGCTTCAGAACAAAGCCATTGCCAGCCGCCATGATTGGAACTGCCGCACGCAGCACCTGCCAGATCGGAAAGTTCCAAGGCATTACGCCGAGAACGACGCCTAACGGCAAGTAGCGGACCGTGGCCACGCCGTCCGTTCCAAGCTCGGATATCTCGGCGGCGAGAAGGTGCTCGAGATTGGCTGCATACCACGCGCAAAGGTTCACGCACTTGTCGACTTCACCAAGCGCGGCTGAGATCGGCTTCCCCATCTCAGCCGTAATCAGGGCTCCAAGCAGATCTCGCTTCGCTTTCAGCGTCTCGCCGAGCTGGTCCAGTAGCCTCGCTCGAGTGGACACTGCGAGCGAGCGCCAGGCTTGGTATCCTGCATCAGCCTCCGCCACGGCTGCTTCCAGTTCGAACGAATCCATGGCCGGATAAGAGGCAATTTCCATTCCGTTGGCCGGATTGATCGACACTGATTTGATGCGCATGAAGAAATCCTGATTGGATGTGGACTAGAATCTGTCGAACGTCCCCGTTTCCACGAGGTTGGTCAGTATACCGCCGCGTTACCAGTGTTTGGCTTTGGGCTATTCGCATCCAACTTGAATCGTGCCGCGAGGGCTTCGGCACCGCGAGCCAGGACCGTCACATCCGTTCCAACAGCGACGAAAGATGCTCCCAGCTCAATGTAGCGCCGGGCCAGACGTTCATCGGCGATGAGGATTCCTGACGGCTTACCGCATGCCGCGATCCGTCCCAGGGCATCTTCAATCGCAGCTTGCACCTCAGGATGGCCTGGATTGCCGAGATGGCCGAGGTCGGCAGCTAGATCCGACGGACCGACAAAGATGCCGTCAACGCCCTCGATCTGAGCAATCTCTTCAAGCCGATCGAGGCCAGCTTGACTTTCGATCTGAAGCAGCAGGCAAATCTCGAGGTGCGCCTCGTGGAGATAATTTGGTGTGCGGTTCCAGCGACTGGCGCGTCCTATGGCCGAACCGATTCCCCTGGATCCATGGGGGGGGTAGCGTGTTGCGCGGACCATGCTTCGGGCCGCTTCCGCCGTCTCGATCATCGGGACCAGCAAGCTTCTTGCGCCGATGTCCAGGTATTGTTTGACCAGGACGGGATCGGCAACAGGAAGGCGGACCACCGGTTCGGTGGTGCCGGCAGCAACGGCCTGCAATTGCGAAAGGACAAGTGGGATATCATTGGGTCCATGCTCCGCATCGATAAGGAGCCAATCGAACCCCGCTCCGGCGCAGATCTCGGCGGTATATGGGACTGCTAGCGCCTGCCACATTCCAATTTGCGTCTTCGCCTCGGCAATGGCCTGCTTGAAGGCATTCATGCCTGCTCTCCCGTCTTGTTATGTGAAGGATATTTCAACGCGTCCGAAGGCGCCAAAGTCGCCGACAATATGACTGCCGACGGGAGCTTCGATCGGACGTATGAAAGAGCCAGACAAGACGATCTGCCCCTTCTCGATCGACTGGCCATATGCGCCTAACCGCTGCGCAAGCCAGGCCATCGACAGCAGCGGATTGTCGAGCACGCCAGCACCAAGACCGGTTTCTTCAATCTCGTTGTTGCGCGAAACGATTGCGCCGATCCAACGCAGATCTTCCGGTCTGAAACTGCGGACCGGATCACCAAGGACAATCCCGCCGTTGGCTGCGTTGTCCGAAATCGTGTCGAAGACTGTCCGCATTCTGCCAGTCTGCGGGTCAGTCCGAGTGATCCGCGTATCTAGGATTTCCAGCGCAGGTGCGATGTAGTCGGTGGCCTCGGCGATCTCCTGGGGCGTCGCATCAGCGGCCACGTCTCGCTTCATCACAAACGCGATTTCAGCTTCGATTCTCGGCTGAATGAAGCGACCCGCGGCAATAGTGCTGCCATTCGCAAATGCCATCGACTCCAGAAGTACGCCAGAATCTGGTATGTCGATCTGCAGAGCGGACTGCATCGCTTTCGAAGTTAGGCCAATCTTCCAGCCGATCACGGGGTCGCCGCGCTCTCGCTTCATCCGAACCCATTCGGCCTGGATCGCGTAGGCATCATCCATCGTGATGGTCGGGTAGTCTTCGCTGAGTAAACGAATTTGGTTGCCAGTGCGTTCTGCTCCATCGAGCGCGAGAGCAGCAGCGTGCACGGCCTCACCCGGAAGGGTGAGGCCGGTCGGGCCGCTAGTAACGCGGGACACTGCGCCCATCAGGCTGCAGACTTGCGGTTCGTGTCGAAGCCCATCTGGGCACCGAGCAGAGCAGGCGGTTCCTTGAGATTTTCCTGCCAAAGCAGCGCTTCCATGGCAATCGTCAAGGGCTGGTTCTGGATGGTCAGTTCGTAGACGTAATCGTCATACGAGGCGTGGTTGTGTACCGCCCAGCCGGGTGCTGACAGCATCAGATCGCCAGCCTTCCATTCGTAGACGTTACCGGCAACCGTACTGCGACCGGAACCCTTGAAATAGTAGTTGATGGATTCCGAAACGTGACGGTGCGGCCGATCGACGATCTTCGGCGGTCGGATGGTAATGGTCGCAAAAAAGTTCGGGGTAGTCCCGTTGGTTCGACCGGTCATCGGATTGTAAAGCAGGTAGAGCCTGCGGCCCACGTAATCTTGACCGAGATCCTGAAGCTTCTTGAGTTCAGTTTCCACGCGTTCCCACGGCCAATGTAGGGCATTTGACTCAACCGAAGGCGGATTTATCAGCTTCTCGTAGGGCATGAGCATCGCGCCGTCGTCACCGATCTCGAATGTCCCGTAAGGGCTGTTCCGGCGGGGATTTATTGCATCTTCATCGTCGTGGACCAGACCGGCGAGCAAGGGAGGGTTCGCTTCCCAGTGGTGAACTTCCATGAACTGCAGAAGCGGGACATTCGTATAGGTCAAGAAGACCTGCAGTTCGGTGCCGGTGTTCTCGCGCCAGTAGGGGACGAATGACGGCGTATTGTAGACATCGTACTGGCGGAACGGAATGCGGCGCCCACCGACGTTGGCTACACCTTCGCCTCGGATGCAGAAGTTAACTTCGGTGGCGTTGTGCCGGAAAGGCTCGGTCCGCTCGCCAGGTTTCAGCACGTTGAGAGTTACCTGAACCGATGTCGCCAATCCCGGCGACTGCGCGTTTGCGCGAGGATGTACGATCAACGAGCTGCGACGTCCGTTTTCGGGCAGGGCAATCGATGCGAGCCTTTCAACTTCCTCGTCGATCTGTTCCTTGGTGATGATCGCCGGCGCCCACGGCTCATTCTGCCGATAGTTCTGTCCGCTTATGTCGACGAATTTTCCGACGGTATCGGCAAAATCGGTACGAAAGTCGCTCATCGTATTTCTCCTCAGGAAAGGCTCAATTCTTGGTCAATCGGGGTGCTTGCCGGGTGATCGAGGGAAGCGGCTTCCCAAGCCCAGCGCTGCGCGCGCGCTCGAGGATTGCGATGCCTAGCGACAGGTCGGAAATACCCATGCCCATCGCCTTGAAGAGCGTAAGATCGGTGCTTTCCGGGCGGCTCGCCCCACCTGCCACGAGGTCCGAGAGCGGTCGGAGCCGCGCCCATGCGTCTTCGTCGTGACCGAAGCTCTCTTGGAATTCGCGACTCAACTTTCGCACTTGCGGTACGCTGTCGGCGGCACACAGCGTCGTGCGCGCCAGCAAGGCTGGTTCGAATTCGGCGCGTTCGGGGGTAATTGCCCCAACTGCGTTGATGTGGACCCCACTGGGTAAGGCATCGGCGGTCAAAAACGGGACCCGTGCCCGGGTCGCCAGCGTAACAATGTCAGCAGCATCGAGCGCCTCATCGAGGGCTTGGGTAGCGACGGCCTCGATCCCCAAGCTTGCCTCGACCTTCGCGGCCAGCGCCTCGCGATTGGCGGGCGTTGGGCTCCATACCGTCACTCTTTCAAGCTTTCTAACCGCAGCTACTGCAGCCACCTGCGTGATCGACTGCTTTCCCGCCCCGATCATGGCCATTCGGGTTGCATTCTCTCGCGACATCAGATCTGTCGCGAGACCGCTAATCCCGCCGGTTCGCATCTGACCAAGTGCGAACGCTTCTATGATTGCAAGGACGCTGCCGTTGTTCGCGTCGATCAGGATAAGCAACGGCATTGCGCCGCCTGCCGTATGAGCCCAGGTCTTTGTCCCGACAATTCCCAAGCCCTCGAAAACGGCACCAATCGCATGCAAGGTCGAACCGTTAGCCCAGGTCGCATGGGTCTTAACCATATTGCTTGCACGTCCAGCAGCTTCCTGCCGGAGACCGTCGCGCAAAGCTTCGATGGATTCGGGTAGCGACATGACCGAAACTGCTTCGGCCTCGGAGATCCAGATTCCTCCGCTCATTGGCCGCCTCCCTCGAAAATCGAGGGCACCGGTGGCACCAAGCCGAGACTGTTTACGATCAAGGCATGGGTGATGTATCGGCCGACCAGGAACAAGGTAGCCATCGCTTGCTCGACACCGATCTGGTCGATGACAGCGTCCAGTTCGGATTCGACAGATTTTCCACGGCGCTCAATCAGGGCAACAGCCAAGCGTTGCACGGCGCGCTCCGCGTCCGACAGCAGGACAGCGTTGTCTGGATCGACCTGCTCGACTGCGGCAACCCAGTCTTCGCCAAACCCGAGCTTCTTAGAGAGCCGTTCGTGCTGGTGCAGTTCGTACCGGTTCTCCATCAAGGTCGCCACTGTGAGCGCCCCCGTTTCGGTCAGGCGGTCCGGGAGCGCCTTCTTGAGGTTCTCGGTCATCTCCATGAACGGGGCGAGGACATCCGGCTGGTGCCCGGCACACCGGAAAAACTCTCCCAAATAGCCAAGTCTCTCAACCCTCGCGCGCAATACGTCCTGCACGTTCGGCGCCAGTTGTTCGAAAGATAGCCTTGGAATCTGAGCACTCACAGATCGTCGCTCCCGCTGGTTGCGATTGAGCTATCTGCTACTTTCTGTCGTATCGGAAATACATTATAGGACACTCGGTCATACCTATGGAGTATAAGCATGGACCTCAGGCAGATGCGTTTCGTTGTGGCTGTTGCCGAGGAGCTCAGCTTCACCAAAGCAGCCGCTCGCTGCCACGTCTCGCAGCCTCCGCTCAGCCGCGCGATCCGCGAGCTTGAGGAGGAGTTGGGCCTGCAATTGTTCGAGCGAGATACCCATTCTGTGCGCGTGACACTCGCCGGACAGGCCTTAATCGCCGATGTCCGCGTTGCCCTCTCAGCGTTGGAGAAGGGCGTCGAAAGTGCGCGCAGGACTGCGGCCGGTCTCAAGGGCGCGCTGAAAATCGGCTTTGGTGGATCAACAGTCTATTCGCTGATGCCCTCGCTGGTTAGGCGCTTCCGGTCGAGCGCAAGCGACGTCGATCTGGAATTCTCTGCGATGCCTGTCCTTAGTCAGATCGAGGCCCTGCGGTCGGGAGTTATCGACATCGGCTTGTTGCGGCTTCCGATCTTCGACGAATTGATCGAGACGCGTTTTGTGCACAGTGAACCCCTGGTCGTCGCCTTGCCGGAGGGTCATGAGCTTCTTTCGAGAAGCGGACCTGTGGCTATGAGCAGCCTGCGAACCAGCAAGTTCATCACCTATGAGCCGACACGAGGCTTCAATTTCCATTCCGACTTGCTCGCGCTGTGCAGGCTATCCGGCTTCAATCCCGAAATAACTCATCAAGTTCCAACGACCGAAGCCGTTGTCGGGATCGTCGCCTGCGGCGAGGGTGTGGCCGTCCTGCCCGCTTCCGCCGAACGGTTGCGGATGAAGGGAGTCTTCTTCCGCCCACTCAATGCAAAGCGGATACCTGAGCATTTGTCCCAAGTCCGCTTTGGACTGGCCTGGTGCAAAGAAGGTGCGCCAGCGACCGCGCTTCAATTCGTCGAGCGCGTGGCGCCGCTGTAGCCTGCCTCGGTCCTAGATGACGCTTGTTTCAAGACGACGCAAGAGGCGGATAGTCGGTAAAGCCCTTCTCTTCGCCTTGGTAGAAAAAGGCAGGATCGAAAGAAGCCAGCTCGGCATTCGTCCGGAAGCGCGCGACCAGGTCGGGGTTGGCAATAAAGGGGGTGCCGAAGGCAACAAAGTCTGCTTCGCCGCTAACTATGGCTTGCTCGGCCGATTGTGCGGAATAGCCCCCGTTTGCAATGTATGTGCCGCCAAACTGCGCCCGCAGCGCGCCATAGTCGAAGCCTTCGTCCCCGAGTTGAATGACGTGGAGATAGGCAACACCGAGTTTGCCCAGAAGCTCTGCCGCATACCCGAACGTAGCTGCGGGGTCGCTGTCAGACATCGAGAAGGTCGCAAAGACCGGCGACAGGCGTACGCCGGTACGCCCTGAACCGAACACAGGGATCACCGCCTCGACTACTTCCTTCAGGAAGCGACAGCGATTCTCGATCGAGCCGCCGTAGCCATCGGTCCGCTGGTTCGTACCATCTCGTAAGAACTGGTCGATGATGTAGCCGTTCGCCGCGTGAATTTCGACGCCGTCAAATCCGGCTTCCTTGGCGTTGACGGCCGCCTGCCGGAAGTCGTCGACTACAGCGGGAATCTCGGTTGTTTCCAGTGCGCGCGGGGTTTCGAAGTTCTGAAGGCCAGTAGGGGTATAGATCTGCCCATCGGATGCGATTGCGGATGGTGCAACTGGGAGTTGCCCGCCGAGTTGCACAGATGAGTGCGACAATCTCCCGACGTGCCATAACTGAAGGAAGATCCTTCCACCTTCGCTGTGCACGCGCTCGGTCACTTTCCGCCAGCCAGTGATCTGCTCTGCGCTGAAAATTCCGGGAGTCCGCGGATACCCTTTGCCCTGTGGCGAGATCTGCGAAGCTTCCGAAATGATCAACCCTGCGCTTGCTCGTTGACCATAGTATTCGGCAATCAAATCTGTAGCGACATCACCTTCACCTGCCCGGCTTCTCGTCATCGGCGCCATGACAACCCGGTTTTCGAGCGAAATGTCACCGAGCTGGGCTGGGGCAAGCAGCTTGGGGTAGAGGTTATCAGTCATGAGTTATTCCTTTTGCGCCAGCCTCCAGGCCTTGCTCTTGCCTGATAAGTTTCGCCAATGATCGGCGCGCGAGCAGCGAGGCCTTGTCGCCTTTATTGATGATTGGATTCATCGCCAGGATGTCCCAGGAATCTCCCATTCGTTCTTGGACCGCCTCGATCACTCGCTTGTCTTGTTCAAAAGCGTAGGTTTGCGCCTTCGCCCAAAAGGCGAGGACTGAGCGGTCGTCCTTGCGATAGGACTGAGCTGTGCCGTAAAAGTAGTGGGTACTGGTGGCGGTTTCAGGTGTCAGCCCGTCCAGGCTCATGATCTGCAAGCCCTCTTTACGCTGACCGCCGACCGGCATGACGCCGACGTCCAGCATCATGTTCGAGGGCGCCTCCCAATGCATGTCCATCCAGAAGTCGACGTTTCCCTGCGCCCAGTCATCGGAGACGACCGCAGCCCATCCCGGAACCATGGGTGAGTTCGGACTCAGCCACATGTCGACCAAACCAGTCTCCGTGTGCTTGGTCTTGTGCACCATGCTCGGTGCACGATCGGAGCTGCCCAAGACATCGCCATGAACGAAGTTCACATGCGAGAGGTCGAACAGGTTATCGAGCAAGAGCAGGTAATTGCCCTTGATGTGCATGTACTGCAGGTCAGCATCCCAATCGGGATCATCGTACCAACGATAGTCAGGAATTGCTTGTTCTTCGGCCCGATCGGGATCGCCCATCCAAATCCAGACCAGATTGTGGCGTTCGACAACCGGATAACTGCGAACACAGGCGCGCGGGTTGAGTGGCTCATCGGGCTGAGTGGGGTTTGCAACGCATGCCCCGCTCGGATCAAACTCCATGCCATGATAGCCACAAACCAGGCCGTTCGAGCTCATCCGTCCCATCGACAGTGGCGCAAAACGGTGCGGACAGCGATCCTCAAGCGCGGCGACAGTCCCGTTGTGGGTTCGAAACAGGACGACATCTTCGGACAAAAGCTTGCGGGCCAGTGGCGCAAAGCGCGTAACCTCTCTGGCGAGCGCGGCGACATACCAAGCATTTTTCAGGAACATGCTAACGCCTCTGCAGAACTGGCAAGGCGCGCTACCGTTAAGTAGCGCGCCCGTATTTCATCAGAAGTTGAAGCCCAACCTAACACCGTAGGTCCTGGGCGCTTCGAGATAGGCCGTCCCGGGACCTGGGATCCCTGCAAAGGCAGTCGCCGCGATCACCGGCTCGTTCGTAATATTCTTGATCCACGCGCCAAGATTCCAGCGCTCGTTGTTAGCGAAATAGGTCAGACTAGCATTCGCCTTGACGTAAGGCTGCTGGCGCGTGCCCAGATTGTGGATGAAGTCAGCGTAGAAGGCGCTTTCAAAACGGGCATCAGCCTGGGCGCGAAGATAACCATGCGACCCGATATCGAAGTCACGGGAGTACTCTGCTGAGACAGTCCAATCGGCCGCGTATGCTGGAGACAGGCCGTTGTAGTTATCGCCGGCCGGTGTGATGAAGTCCTTGTTGCGGGCGTGATTGTAGGAAACGCTGAAAGACAGGGTGTCAGCCCGCGTCGGCTTGAGCTTGAGGTCTGCTTGTACGCCATAGATCTCGACCTTGGCGGCGTTGAAGATCGGGTTGAACAGCTTACTCTGGTCAAAAGCCTGGATGTAGAGGTCACGATAATCGTAGTAATAGGCCTCGAGGTTCAATTGCAGCCGATCATCAAGGAATCGGTTTTTGACGCCAACAGTGTAGGACGTTAGCTTCGCGGGTTTGACCAGATTGTCATTGCCGGGTGTTGCAGGGAACGGATTGTATGTCCCTGGAGCATAGCCGGTTTGGAATGTGGCGTAGGCCATCGATGCAGGGCCGATATCGGCTTCGACCCCGGCCTTGATGTCAAAGCGGTTGAAAGTCCGGTCAAATGTGTATGGCTGAAGCATGAAGGAAATACCTGCCGCTTCGGCCTTGTCGGAGCTGTACCGACCACCCAGGATCGCACGGAACGAAGGCGAGATATTGTAGGTGACTTGCCCGAAAGCAGCGATCCCAGTCTTAATGCCCTTGTTGTTGTTGAAGTAGATGCCTTCGAAAGGCGTGCCAGGCAAAACGCGCACATCCTGCTCAACCGACATCCAGTAGTAATAGGCGCCGGCAATCCACTTGACCGCATCGCTATCACCCGAGAGCCGTAGTTCATGCGTGGTCTGCTTGTAGCCGATCTCGTAGTAGGCAGGCACACCGCCCAGCCAGTACCCGTAATCGAGGTCCAGCTTGAAATATGACGGAATGTAAGTGAGCGTGACGTTATCGCTCAAATCAACGTTGATTTCTGATCCAGCGACGTAGTTCTTGTAAGTGAGATCTTCCGCCTTGGGCTGGCCAAAAGGTGCCAGCGCAGAAAGTGCACCGGTACGCGTATCGTCCCAGGGATTGGGGCGCAGAAAGGCATTTTCATCATAGGCAAATGTCGTCGGGTTTGTGCCCTTGTTGACCAGGTTCGGCGCCGTGCCGCTCTTGTCGACGAAATAGCCCCAGAGGTACATGTCGAAACCGGCATTGGAATCGTAAAGAAGACCTAGGCGAATGGCGAGGTCATCCTTGGCTTCGGCTCCACTCGTCATGTAACCGCTGGTGTGAGTGTAATCGACACCGATGCGGGCTGCGAGATGTTCGCCGAGCGGCGCGTTTGCGATCGCGGTGCCATGAAAGAGATCGAAGTTGCCGGCTTCCAGAACGCCCGAGAACCCAGCTTCGCGCTTCGGCTTCACGAATGATGCGTTGACGGTGCCGCCCATAGCGTTGCGACCATAAAGCGTGCCCTGAGGGCCTGGCAGGACTTCGACACGTTCGATGTCAAACAGCGGAGCGCTGGTACCTTCGCGTGGAATGTAGACGCCGTTGAAATTCAGTGACACGACCTGCTCGACGTTGGCAAAGTCGAGATTTGCACCGACACCGCGCAAGAAGACCTGGGTGGACTGGCCTTCCTGCTGGAAGCGAGCAGAAGGGACGAGGCTTTGGACAGCCCGAAGATCGACAACCCCCTTCTCGACCAACGATTCTCCGGTCACCGCAGTAACGGCAGCAGCTGTTCGCTGGACATTTTCAGCGCGCTTTTCAGCTGTCACGATGATCTCACCGAGGCCACCTTGGTCGGTATCAGCTTCGGACTTGGCTCCGGTTTCCTGTGCGAATGCGGTTCCGTGCGCAGTCATCGCGAGCAGGCTCGCCGAAAAGATAATTGCAGATCGAGTTACCATAGCGTCTTCCCCTCCCAAACATGGAGAACAGCACGACCGCAGTTCCGAACCGGGCCTAGCCGATCGGAACTGAGTGGCTTGCGAAGGTTAGGTCCCTCGACTGTCGATGCCGACTCCGTTTGCAGATACCTTTATATAAAGGTAGATTGTCGATCGCAATAGCTTTTATATAGCAGGAATAAATCGGCCGCAGTGGCCCAATTGGAGGAGGTTCCAAATGTCTCAAGAACTGAAGGAAAAGGTGATCATCGTAACGGGTGCTGCCAGTGGGATAGGGCTCGCGAGTGCCAAGCGAATCGCGGCTGCGGGTGCAAAGCTCATCGCCAGCGACATCAGCGAAGAGGCAGGCCAAGCGCTTGTAAACGAAATCCGTGATCAAGGCGGCGAAGCGACCTTCGTTCGCGCTGATGTTGGGGTTGAAACCGAGGTTGCCAAGCTGGTCGATGCTGCAGTGGCAGCGTATGGCCGCCTCGACGGCGCATTCAACAATGCAGGCATCGTACAGTGCGGAAAGCCACTTCACGAGCTTACGACCGAAGAATGGGATCGTGCACTTCGGATTGATCTCACCGGGGTTTTCTGGTGCATCAAATACGAAGTGCTCGCAATGCTCGAAACTGGAGGCGGAGCCATCGTCAACACGGCATCATCCTTGGGGCAGGTCGCAATCGCCAATGCTTCCGAGTACGTCGCAGCAAAGCACGGCGTGATGGGTCTCACCCGCGCTGCAGCCGCTGACTATGGAGCGCTTGGCGTGCGCGTGAACGCTATTCTTCCCGGGATTATCGAAACCCCGGTTATCGAAAGTCTCTCGCAGAACGAGCAGTTCGCCGCGTTTCTCATAAAGTTGCGGGATCGCCATCCAATCGGCCGCTTCGGACAGCCATCCGAAATCGGGGAGGCCGCGACATGGCTGCTGTCGCCCGCCGCCTCATTCGTGAACGGCGCTACAGTGCCGGTCGACGGGGGCTATCTGGCAATCTAGTCGGAGCTGGAGCGAGGGCGGCGGAGACATTGCCGCCCTCGTTCCCATCACCAAGCCGACAATCCTCCGTCGACCCGCAAATCAGCGCCCGTGATGTAACTGCTGTCGTCGGATGCAAGAAACAGAGCTACCGATGCGATCTCTTCCGGGCGCGCAGGACGACCCAGCATGATCTGATCAATCATGGCTTTGGACATGTCCGGATCGCCGAGCACGCCAACTGTCTGGTGGGTCGCAACGAGACCAGGCGAAATCGAGTTCGCGCGTATTCCAAACGGAGCGCCTTCCATGGCGAGCTGTCGAGTCATGGCAAGAACGGCACCCTTTGCCGCAGCGTGAGACAGGGCGGGCAAGGGACGATAGGCCTGCAAGGCTGAGATGGACGCCGTGTTGATAATGCTGCCGCCATTCTTGGCTAACTCACCCCAGGCACAACGGATCAGATTGTACACGAGGTGCAATTCCTCGTTGATCGTCTTGTGCCAGTCCTCGACAGGCATCTGATCGACCGGCCCGAAGTAGGCCATCGCCGCGTTGTTGAACAAGACGTCGACGCGCCCAAATTCCTTCACAGCCAGGCCGACCAGGTCTTCGCAGGCCTGCATATCCGTCAGATCGCACGGCTGGAGTGATACCATTCTGCCGCCCAGCGCCTTGACCTGCGAAACAGTTTCCTCTGCCCGTCCAGAGACTACGTCGCAGCCAACGATGAGTGCGCCTTCGCGCGCGAAGGCAAGCGCTGCCGCCGAACCCATGCTGCCCCCAGTGCCGGTTATTACACAGACCCGGTCCTTGAGCCGTGCCATCAGGCGTCTCCCTGCGGGGGAATGAACATCTCGTGGTTGTCCACGAAGATCCGGACTTCCTTGATCGTTTCGCCTTCGACAAAGATGATGTCGCAACCAGGGTAGCTGAATTCGCGCCCGTGCCGATCGGTATAGTGAACCCGCGTTTCCACGGTAATGCAGTTCTGATCGCGCCAGATCCCGACAATGTCATGATGCATCTTGGCCGCCACATCGACAACCATCGCATACTGCATGCGCACCTCAGCAATTCCGTTTGCCACGGGAAAGTTTGCAAATCGCCAAATCACATCTTCTGGCAAGACACTGCTGAAGCGCTCAATGTCGAGCGAATCGGCTGCTGCGAAGAAATCTCGAACCAATCTATCTGTCATTTTCCCTCTCCTATTCAAACAACATACAAGCCCGGATTTGCGAGGTTTTTCCGCATGAAACTGACCTCGGTTGACACTAAATATACTTTTATATAGAAGTGTTTTGGGTGTCAACCTTTTCGCGGATGCGAATTAGAGAGGAGTCGAGAATGGAAGCCCTGCCACTTTGGGAAGCCGCCAAGCGCGAGATGGAGGAATATCAGTTCGTGTCATCGGCGAACGTTCAACCGCGCTGGAAAGTGCCTGAAAAAATTGCAATCAATGTAGCCGTGTCTGGCCGATTTACCGAAGGTGCTTCGGCGAATGCTGCCAACCCGACCTCGCTCGAAGATTACGTAGACGAAGCTTCCAGGGTGATCGAAGCGGGCGCGTGCGGTGTTCACATCGATTTCACCTGGGTCACTGATAAGCAGGGTCGCCGATTGGACCGCGATCTTCCGCCAGTGGAAGCCTACAGCGCAGTCATCGAGCCACTGCGCGCCCGGTTCGGCAACGACTTTGTCCCCAATCTCAATGTCCTTAACGGGAAGACTTTCGCGGAATGTATGAGCCCGGCCAAGGCAGGTCTTGCGGAAGCCTGCCCCTGTGCCCCAGGTCATCCCGACGCGTTCATGATTCCCGCAATCCAGACGATGGAAGAATGCGGGATCAAGCCCGAACTCGCCGTCCATCACAGCGGCGAAATCGAACTGGCGCGGCGTAAGCTCATAGAAACGGGGATCTTGCAGAAGCCCTATAACTGGTTGATCCTCTATGGGCTACCATTCAATGTCGGGCGCAGCCTCGCTTCCGGGACATCAGTGGGTGACGCGCAGGAAATGGCGCAGCACCTCTTCCTGATGGTCGACCAGATCCGCAAGATCGATCCCGAAAGTGTGATCTCAGTCTGTGCGGCGGGTCGCGCGACGCTGTACATGACGACGCTTGCGACGATGATGGGACTGCACATTCGGGTGGGGGTCGAAGATACCTTGTGGAAGTATCCGAATCAGGACATCGAACTGCAGACGAACCTGGAGATGTTCAACATGGCCAAGGACATCGCAGGTCTGCTTGGTCGAACGCCAGGCGACGCAAACTACTACCGGTCGTTGGTCGGATTGCCGCAAAAGTGAGTGGCGAAATGGGGAATGCCGAAAGGCGTTCCCCATTTCACGCTGAACAAGTCGCTTGATTGCTTGGCTTAGGTCTCAATCATCTGACCCAAAGGCCATTTCAAGATTGGCTGCAATCTTCTTGATGGCCCGAATCGCCACCTCGACCTCTTCCTTGCTCAGACCTTGCGTGGCGATCTCATTCAGCTCGGCAGCATAGGGCAGTAATTTGGGTTCGAGTGCTCGTCCGGCCTCGGTTAAACTAACCACGATCTTGCGTTGGTCTTGAGGATCTCTGACGCGTTCAATCAGTCCCTCGGCAGCCATCCCCTTGAGTAGGGCAACAGTGGTGGTCTCGGTGACCCGCGTTGCTTCGCTTAGGTCGCGCTGCGTAATTCCGTCCTTTATCCACAAGGCGCGCAGATAATTATAGAAGCCGGATTTAACGTCATGACGGTTCAGGCGCACAGTCAGGAGGCGGTCGAAGGCAAGATGAGCTCGCCTGATCTGGAATGCGACACTGCGCTCCGGCGAAAGTACCGGGCCTACAGACCTCCTTGCCGGACTGGAGTTTCCCGTCTTTTGCGTTTTGGAGTTATACTCCATTCAGGCACCTCGTGTTTAATTTCGTGAGCATCGGTTTGTTATTCGCTAGCATAAAGGAGCAGGCCTGTGTCCATCCCATTCAATGCGTCAACCATGACCGACGGCTGGATCGTTGACGTTCGCCCGGTCATGGCATATACTTTTATATAAAGCCATATCAGAGGAACCTGTGATGTCCGAAAGTGAGAACGCTCCGGCAGGCGGCAGCCCGCCTAACCCAAATCTTTGGTCGCGCGACGGTTTCACGGGCGCGAATGCGATCGCACTTCGATCCGACTACACGCCCAACTTTATCAGCGTTCGCGGGCGTCACGCACCGCACCGCTTCAATATCTTCGCCATCGACACCGAGGATCAGAGGTCACCAGAGGCTCTGCCGACGCCTGTGCTTGTAGGTCGCAATGGCCTCCAACTTGCTGTATCTCGCCGGCGCGCGCCCACGCCATTTGCAATGCGAAACACCGAAGGCGACGAATTGCATTTCATCCAATCGGGATCAGTCAGGTTCTTGACCGACTTCGGTACGATCGACGCAGGGCCCTTGGACTTCGTACATATCCCTCGCGCAATCACGTACAGGGTCGAGCCACTTTCCGATAATCTCGTCGCCTTGATCCTGACCAGTCCCGATCCCCTTGCGTTCGACACGCCCGCCCCATTCGGGATGATCAACTTTGGCAAGGCTGTGCGCAAACCAACGATCGACCCTGCGCTCCCGGAAGGGCCCAAGCGCTTGCTGATTCGAAGCTTTGACGGCTCCACTGAATTCGAGATGGTTCACGACCCAATCCGGGCGATGCTACAAGTCGGCGGTAAGGAGCCTGTTTGGGCCCTTAGTCTGCGGGACATTGTCCCCGTGTCCTATGGTGAGCGTGGTGGCCCTCCGGCGCAGTTCCTGTCGACCGCCGACACTGGCGTCATGTCCTTCACGCTCAGTGCACGACCGGGGCCAAGGCCACCGGTGCACGTCAATGCGGACTATGATGAAATCATTCTGTTCGCAGAAGGGCCGGGCGCATGGGGCAAAATCAGCGAGCCCGGCACTGTGACCTGGGTGCCCAAGGGCGTCACACACCACGGTCCCAAGGAAGATGTCCCTGAAGGATACCAAGCCTGGCTGATCGAGGTTCGTCAGACAATGCGGCTGACTGAAGAGGCACAGGCTCAGGCACACCTCATCGAGACGAGCGAATACGGGTGCTTTGAGGCCTGATGGCTGAGATCGCCGCATCAATGGCAAGGCGCTTTGTCATGATCCGCGGGAGCAAGGGTGCGCCGTGATCAAGCTCATGATTTTGGTGAAGCGCAAGGCAGAACTCTCTTCCGAGGCGTTCAAGGAGCATCTGTCAATCACTCACGCGGGACTTGTGCGGGATTGCCCAGCAACCGGAAAGTATGTTCGCAAGTACGTGCAAAGCTTTTGCGTTGCAGGTGAGCCTGACGATAGGTCATTCGACGGTGCGGTTGAACTCTGGTTCGATTCTCTTGAGGACATGGACCGATTTTTTGCCGATCCCAACTATCTCGCAACAGTGAGGCCAGATGAACCACGCTTCGCCGATCTCGAGAAGTGCTTCTTTTTGACCACCGAAGAAGCGCAGGTCATCTAATCAAGTCGACACCTGCGCGAAGTCGCCCGAAGGCCCGCCAAACGGAACTGACAACTGATGTCCCTATGGGTAGCCGCGGCGGTCTTGGCCGGCCTGTTTCAGTCGCTTCGAACGGCCATGCAGCAGAAGCTCAGGCATCGTCTAACGGTCAACGGCGCCGGGATGGTGAGGCACCTTTTCGGCTTCCCGTTCGTTATCGCTGCCGCCTTGCTCTACCTCGGTCTGAGCAATCAATCCCTGCCTTGCCCACCCCTTGAATTCTTCGTTTACGGGGCCGGGACTGCCGTTTGCCAGATCTTTGGCTGAATAGCCCCTAGTTTTCTAGACGCCTTCCGCTTTCAAAATCTGCTGCCGTTCGAACTCGACGGGTGACAGCATTCCGTTCCTGACCTGCTTGCGCACCGGGTTGTAGAACATCTCGACGTAATCGAACACGTCCTGTCGGGCTTCTTCGCGGGTTTTGTATGTTCGGCGCCGGATGCGCTCGCGCTTGAGCGACGAGAAGAAGCTCTCGGCGACGGCATTATCATGGCAGTTGCCGCGTCGGCTCATCGAGGGCTCAAGATTGTGAGCCCGGATGAACGCAGCCCAGTCCATGCTGGTGAACTGCGAGCCCTGATCCGAGTGGATCAATACTCGCTGCTTCGGTTTGCGCCGCCATACAGCCATGTGCAGCGCCTGCAGCACCACATCGGTGGTTTGCCGGCTTTTCATCGACCACCCCACCACCCGACGGGAGTAGAGATCGATCACGACGGCCAGATAGGCAAAGCCCTCCATGGTGCGGATGTAGGTAATGTCCGTCACCCAGGCCCGGTCTGGCGCAGTCACGTCAAACTGGCGATCCAGAGTGTTGTCGACCGCCAGCGATGGCTTGCCGCCATAGCTGGCCGGTCGGCGCTTGTAGCCGATCTGCGCCTTGATACCCGCCAGTCTGGTCAGGCGGGCGATACGGTTGGGGCAGGATGTCTCTCCCTGATCGAGCAGATCATCGTGCAGCTTGCGGTAGCCATAGACCTTGCCGCTGTCGTTCCAGGCTTGCCGCAGCAACTCCGTCTGCCGAGCGTCTTCCCGAGCTCGCTGGCTCAGCGGGCTCTTCTGCCAAGCATAGTAGCCACTAGGTTGCACAGCGAGGCACCGGCACATGGCTCGCACGCCAACCCTTCTGGGGGTAAAGCTGTGAAGCACTGGCGAACCCCTTCGAACGTAGCGGGATATTGCCGGATTCGGCGATCCTGCGGCCATGATCAAAGTCGACTTATCTTCCATCGCCAGCGCCAACGACGACATGCCCAGATATGGGGCCATGAAGCGTCCCAATGCGCTCCATCCCAGCCTGATGACGCCTGCCGAGCGGCGCTCTGAACTCTGCGCAATTCTGGGTCTGGGCATCGTCCGCCTGCACCTGCGCAATAGGGGGCAACTGTCCCCTCAAAGCGGAGACTTTCCGCTACACTTCACGCCCGAACAGAGCGGTAGTGCGGCTCCAACTCGAAGGAGAGCTGCATGACCAATACCAACCCGATCCCGGCGCGCCTGGCAGCGCTGAAGACCATGTCTGGCGCTGAACTGAAGAAACAATGGCGGGCCCTGTTCAACACTGAGCCGCCCCTGTTCAATCGGCGCTACATTGAAACCAGACTGGGCTACCGGATCCAGGAGCTCACCCATGGCGGACTGAAGCCTGAGACAATCCGGCGCCTGCAGGACCTGGGCGAGCAGCTCGATGGCGGGAACATTGCCACCCGCCGCATCCGCACGGACCTGAAACCCATCATCGGCACGCGCCTGATCCGCGAATGGCAGGGCACCGAACACTGCGTGACCGTCACGCGCGACGGGTTCGAATGGCAGGGCCGACCCTACAAATCACTGTCGGCCATCGCGCGGACCATCACCGGCACGCGCTGGAACGGCTGGGTCTTCTTCGGTCTCAAGCATCACAGGAGGGCGGCATGAACACGCCAATTACGCGCAAGCTGCGCTGTGCGGTCTATACGCGCAAATCATCGGAAGAAGGGCTCGAACAGGAGTTCAACAGCCTGCACGCCCAGCGTGAGGCCTGCGAAGCCTTTATCGCCAGCCAGCGCAACGAAGGCTGGGTGCTGGTTCGCGACCAGTATGACGATGGCGGAGTATCGGGCGGCACGTTGGAGCGGTCAGGGCTGCAACGCCTTCTCTCAGATATCGAAGACGGACTGGTCGACGTGGTGGTAGTCTACAAGATCGACCGCCTGTCGCGCTCGCTGATGGACTTCGCCAAGCTGGTCGAGGTGTTCGACCGTAATGAGGTGACGTTCGTGTCGGTCACCCAGTCGTTCAATACGACCACATCCATGGGCCGGCTGACCCTCAATGTCCTGTTGTCATTCGCGCAGTTCGAGCGCGAAGTGACCGGCGAACGCATCCGCGACAAGATTGCGGCGTCGCGCGCCAAGGGCATGTGGATGGGCGGCTGCCCGCCGCTGGGTTATGACGTTGAGGCCCGCAAGCTGGTGATCAACGACGTCGAGGCCGACCATGTCCGCTACATCTTCGACCAGTTTGCCCAGTGCGGATCGGCAACGGTCATGCTGCGCGATCTCAGGAACCGCGGGATCACCACCAAGCAGGGTGGGATCATTACCAAGGGGTTCCTGCACCGCCTCATGAACAACCGGGTTTATCTAGGCGAAGCGGTCCACAAGGGCACCAGTTATCCCGGTGAGCACAAGGCGATCATCACGCAGGATGCCTGGGACAAGGCCCACGCAATCCTGACCGAGAGCCCTCGCAAGCGGGCAGCACATACGCGCTGCAACACCCCTGCATTGCTCAAGGGCCTGCTGTGGGGTCCGGATGGCGCGGCGTTCTCACCAACCCACACCCGGAAGGGTGGCAAGCTCTACCGCTACTATGTCAGCCAGTCGGTGCTGCGCCATGGCGCTGGTGTCTGCCCCGTTGGCCGTGTCCCAGCCGCCGAGATCGAGAGCGCGGTCATCGAGCAGCTGCGGGCCATATTCCGGCAGCCGGAAATCCTGGCCGGATCAACAAAGGCAGCCCGAGGTCATCTGCCAGTCATTACCGAGGAGGAAGCCCGAATGGCGCTGACCACGCTCGATCCCATGTGGGATGAACTGTTCCCGGCCGAGCAGACCCGCATCGTGCAAATGCTCGTCGAGCGGGTTGATGTCGGCACCGATGGTTTTGACGTCCAGCTGCGGCTCGACGGCATGGCCACATTTGCACAAGAGATGAGGGAGGCAGCATGACCGACACCGAGATCGTAACCGTCCATGTCCCGTTCCACATTCGCAAGCGTGGTGGCCGCAAGGAGATGATCCTGCCCGATGCGGCGCTGACCAAGCACCGGCATGTCGACAATACCCTGATCAAGGGACTTGCCCGCGCTTTCCGGTGGAAGTGGATGCTGGATACCGGCGCATGTCCGACCCTTGGCGACCTTGCCGCCCAGGAGAAGATATCGCCGTCCTACCTTACGCGCGTACTGCGGCTGACCTTGCTGGCGCCAGACATCATCGATGCGATCCTGGATGGGCAGCTGGGGCCTGACACCACACTGGCGACCCTAATGGACCCGTTTCCGATCGATTGGGACGAGCAACGCCGGCATTTTTCGGAGGTTTAGTTTAGCGCTGGTCATGGCGACCAAGCGGACGGAAGGGATGATCAGTTTGCGTTCCGGAAGATCGGCTCTAGCAGGTAAGATTGGGAATGCGGACGTCCGCTAGCCGGTGCGTGGCGTCGATAGACGAGACCTCCCTGGCCGAACATTACGGCATAGCAGACACTGCGAACGTGTAATGTTCGCACAAGCGCGGACCTACTTCGAATGCCGTCAAAGCGCGTACGCCAGTGGGTCAGTTGATGCGCTCTGGAGCGAATTTGTTATGAAGTGAAGGTCAGCGATCAGCCCCCAAAGCGCCCAAGGACCTTGGGCTACGAGCCCGCTCCTTGAAGCATACAGTCCGGCGTCTATGACCAAAGCGCCCATAATATTCGGGCACGCGTTCAAGTTATTCTGCAAGGTCGAGATGTTTTTCCAGCCAGTATAGCCAACAGCAAACAACGGGATCTGTGATGCAGGGCCGTTTCCAAAGCTCATGCTCGCACCGAAGGAGCGGTGAAGTGTAGCAAGAGCATTCGCAGTATTTACAGCATCGGTCCATTGATTCGCGAGGTTCGATTTGACCTCAACAACTGCCGCCGCAGCCTCGGCCAGATAGAGACGCGTTTGTCCTGCACCTACGGTTGGTAAAGACGGCGCAAACGGATATTCAACTACTACGTCAAGTTGACCGCTTTTGGCGCCTGATGCGTCCGTGGCATCTCCAGTCCCAAACCTATAGATCGGAGGCAGAACTTTGGCGAGAAACTCATCTATAAACGCAGCCCGTTCTTGACCAATTGTGGCAGATGAAAGCCCAACGCTGCTCTGGTAGATGCCGTTAAGAATTGCCTGAAGGCCCGTTAGTCTTTGCAGTACATGTGGGTTGGGCATCTAGGCTTTCCTCCGAAGCTGTCCACGAACGCATACGCAACTGTATTATGTAACTGGACAAGATTGTCTTCAGGGCGACCTGCGCCACCCTGACGGGCCCGCTCCCGACAGATTGGGATGCGTACACCGGTATTTCCTATGAAGGCCGGAGGCGCCTCGAATGCAACCAGACGTGAAAAGAAATCCGATATGGGCTACGGTCGCCTGCGATGCGCTTTCTCGCCAACGGCCCCTCGATCCCTGATGAACTGCTCGTCGCACGCGATGCGGGCGACGTGGTCTTCTTCTGCGGCGCCGGCGTGTCGCGCCATCTGGCTAAATTGCCGGACTTTCTCAAACTCGGCGGCGACGTCATCACCCTGCTCGGTGCCAGCGAAAAGAGCCTGGCACGCAAGCTCTTTCGGCGCGTCCAGTCGATGGCAGAAGACCCTATCAAGGGTGTCGGCAGCCTGATCGCCACCGACCGGATTTTCAGCCTGCTCGAGCGCGAATTCGAGCGCGAAGAGATCTGCAATCGGATCGCAATTGCCATCAAACCGGCCGCAGATGTCGACCTCAGCGCCCACCGAACGTTGCTCGACTTGTCCCGTGGTCCCCATGGCCAGATCCGACTGGTCACGACCAATTTCGATCTGTTGTTCGAGGCCTGCGTTGATGACACAGTGCCACGCTGGGGGCCGCCGGCTCTTCCCAACGCACAAAGCGAGCGGTTTAGTGGCATCGTTCACCTCCACGGTCGTGTCGATACCAATTATGCAGCGGCCGGGGACGATGAGTTTATCGTCTCGAGCGGTGATTTCGGGCGCGCCTATCTCTCGGACGGTTGGGCCACCCGCTTCATGCAAGGGCTGCTTGCACGGTTCCAAATCGTCTTCGTCGGCTACGCGGCCGACGACCCCCCGGTCAGCTATTTGCTTGAGGCCTTAAACCTGCGAGCGGGAAGCCAACGTGGCCTATATGCCTTCCAGTCTGGCATCAACGACGACGAGAAGGCCCTGTGGTGGCATCGCGGTGTCCACGCAATCGAGTATGAGGCCGAGGATTTCACGCCGCTTTGGGGCAGTCTCGCACTTTGGGCAGATCGGGCACGGGATAGTGATGTATGGCATGATCGGCTACTCGCGGAGGCAGCTGAGGGCCCAGCGGCCCTCGAACCCCACCGCCGCGGACAGATCGCGCATATGCTGCGTACCCGAGAGGGGACGCGGCGTATCAGCATCGCGGAGGTGCCTCTCCCTGCCTCCTGGTTGCTGGCGCTGGATCCCAGTTTGCGGTTCGAGAAAGCGGGTGCAGTGGATCCTTATGATGAATCGAGTGAGCGGATCGACCCATACGAGAGCCTGAGCTTCGACTTCGACATCCCCCCACAACCGGCTGATGACGACTTGCGCGGCGAGCGAAAAATTCCGGAGGGCAGCTGGGACGCTTTCCTGCCGCACAGCGTCGATAGCGACGATAGCAAAGACGGCGATCTAGTCGCGTTCTGCGGCCGTCATGCCGGCGTGCCCGGACCGCTTAACAATCGGCTTCACAATCTCGCGATTTGGTTCGCGCGAATCGCGCACGACCCGATCGCCTTATGGTGGGCAGCAGGGCGCGGTCCGTTGCACCCCCAGATGATCGAATCGATCCGCATGAGGATGAGGCAAGAACCGGATCACTGGACGGACGAAATCAGACGCGGCTGGCAGACCTTGTTCAGAGGTTGGTCCGATCGGCGCGAGGACACCAATAGTGCCTATTTTCTGCTCAGCGACCGTGTTGCTCGCGAGGGATGGTCAGATTCAATCGTGCGCGACTATGCGGACATCTTCAAGCCGCAACTTATAGTAAAACGCCGCTTCGGCATCCGCCATCCGCTTACCTGGACTGAGACCGACCGTCCCAATCCGGTTCTGGCCTATGGTGTCGACTATCCCCATCCCTATGACCAGCTGCCGATCCCCGATACCAAGCTCAGCTATGCGATCACAAGGTTTCGTGAAAACCTTGATCTCGCTCGGTCTCTAGAAGCCGAAATTTCCGGTGGACCCAACGTCTATCTGACCACGACACGCGCCGACGATGGCGCTCCCCCGATCTCCTTCGACGCCTTCGGACTTACCGGGCCGGTCGCACTATTCCAGCAGCTCATGGATAGTCTGGCTGAGCATTCGCCTGAGCAGGCCAGAACCGAGATCGCGCGGTGGCCAGCCGATGACGATCATATTTACGCACGGTTACGGATCTGGGCGGCCAGCAAGGCTTTGCTTACCCCTAGTGAGGCTGCCGACATGATCCTCGGACTGTCCGATCGCGCATTTTGGGACTCGGAGCATCAACGGGATCTGCTTTTTGCGATCCGCGACCGTTGGGAGGGCTTTACCCACGCTGACCGGGTGCGGATTGAAGACCGCATCCTCACCACGACCTATCCTTGGACCTCGGATACACGCGGTGATGCAGAAGCCCATTACCGATTGGATCGCCTTTTCTGGCTAGATAAAGTGGGTGTCCGCTTTTCCTTCGACCTCGCCGCGGAGATGGTGAAGTTGCGCACTATTGCCAATCGATGGACCCCACGATCGGGCGATGAAGCTGCGAACTCGACTGCTCCCGAGGTACATAGCGTCGAGACCGATGCCAATCCGCGCGTGTTGGAGGGTGTACCGCTCGCCGAGGTGCTTGATCGGGCGCGCGAAGCTGGACAAAGTGATTTTTTCGATTTCGTCGAGCATCGACCTTTCAGCGGTCTTGCCGACACGCGTCCAAAACGGGCGCTGGCCGTACTGAGCCACGCCGCGCGCCGCGGCGAAGTTCCAGCCAATTTCTGGGCGGCCTTCCTCTATGCGGAGAGCCGCGAGGCGGACGATGATCGGCTCGTGCGCGTCATCGCAGGCCGGCTCGCGTCGCTGCCGGTCGAGGGGCTCAGCCAAATCGCTTACCCCGTGTCCGAATGGTTGCGCGAACGGGGGGCACAAGCCTTTGCTCACGAGACCAAAGCAGTAGACCTTCTGTGGCCGAGACTGATGATTGCGCTCCGACAGCGCGATGACGGTCGCAAGCGACGGGTCGACAGCAGCTGGGCGAACGACGCTCTGAATGCGCCTGTCGGTAAGCTTGTCGATCTTTTGATGAAGGATCCCGCCCTGAAAGGGCTTGGCGCGGGAAGCATTTTGCCAGCGCTTTGGCGCGCTCGTGCAGAGGCCCTGCTCGAGTTGCCCGGCGACATGCGACGCCACGCGCTTGTAATGCTAGGCCACCGGACGACATGGCTCTTTTATGTCGATCCTGCGTGGACCAAGGCGAAGCTGCTGACGAGCGCCAATCTCCTCGATGATGACGGTGACGCCTTTTGGGATGGCCTGCTCTGGGCGGCGCGCGCGCCGTCCCCGACTTTGTTCGAGCGGTTGAAGCCGTCCCTCACGATCCGCGCAACTTCACCGACGCGACGCCGGGCCGAAGCCAATGTAATCGGCGCCTTCCTTCTGATCGGCTGGGGTGAGGCCGGCGGCGGAGCGCCCAAGCCGTTGATCAGCGATGCGGAACTTAGGACGATCCTAGTGGAGTGCGACGACGATCTGCGGGGACAGGTCCTCTGGCATATGGAGCATTGGTCGGTTGATCCGGACCAACCCTGGCGGGCGAGGCTCTTACCGTTCCTAGTCGACGTCTGGCCCTATCATCGCGCGGTGCGGACAGCCGAGATGTCAGTTCGTTTGGCCGATCTTGCGCTCTCGAGCGGGGATCTATTTCCGCAGGTGGTTACGGCTATCCTGACGCGCCTGGTGCCAATCCGAAATGGCCTGTTGCGCGGCTTCATGATGCAAGAGGGGACACAGGATCATCCAGCCATCCACTATCCGGCCGCAATGCTCGATCTGCTCTGGGCGATCTTAGCCGAGGATGTTGCCCAGTGGCCCTATAAGGTCGAGGAAGTCTTCGATTTTCTGACACAAGCTGAGGAGACGCGGGCTGATCCGCGCCTATCTGAGTTGCGGCGGCGGCGACTGAGCTGACAGCCCGGTTTCCGATCGATTGGGCCGGGCAAAGATTTGATGACAGATTCTCCTGGTCATGATCAGACCGCGTTCCAACCCGAAGCTGCTTGCTCTCAAAAACGTCTGAAATTCAGGCAATTATCTGCTCTTCACCGGACCTTGTTTAGGTAACAGCTTTGGAGAAAATGCGACTTAGGAGAACACTCTTGAGCCATCGCCACAGAGGCTAGGTGAATAGCCCACCGCCATAACCCTTGAATATAACAGGATTTTTGAGGGAGTCCCCAGAAAGAGAATACTTTCATAGGGTTAAATGGCGGAGAGGGTGGGATTCGAACCCACGGTACGGTTACCCGTACACCGCATTTCGAGTGCGGCGCATTCGACCTCTCTGCCACCTCTCCGCAGAAGTGATCGGGACTGGCTCGGCGGCCTGTCCCGGGTCGGGAAGCGCGCGGTTAGCCGATGAACCGAGCCTTGCCAAGCCCTTCCATCGCGAAATTGGGGGATCGGACGCAAGCCATCGTTGTTTAAGGTCAAGGCAACCCTTATATTGCGACCAATGGAACGCGCGACCTTCTTCTCACCGCAGGCTGGCAAGCATGTTGAGGCACCCCAGCGCGCGAAGGCGCGGTTTGGGATTGGCGATGTCGTTCGTCACAAAATTTTCGATTTTCGCGGCGTGATTTTCGACATCGATCCGGTCTTCGCCAATAGTGAGGAATGGTACGAATCGATCCCGAAAGAGGTGCGCCCGCACCGCGAGCAGCCATTCTATCACCTGCTCGCTGAAAATGGCGATTCCAGCTATGTCGCCTATGTCAGCCAGCAGAACCTGCTGGCCGATGGCGAGGCTGGTCCGGTCGACCATCCATCGCTAGACGATCTGTTCGAGGATTTTCGGAATGGTCGCTATCGCCTGCGCCGCTCAATGACGCATTGATCCGATCGGATCAGCCCTTCAGCTTCCAGCCACTGCGCAGCAGCGCGTAAACCAACCCGGCAACCGCGAGGTTGAGCAGGCCCAGCCCCAATGCGCCATGCAGCACAGCGATATTGGTATCGCCAATGTCACTCTGCCCCAGGAAGCCAAAGCGGAAGCCCGAAATCACATAAAAGAACGGGTTCATCCGGCTGATCGTCTGGAACAGCGGTGCCAGGTTATCAATCACATAGAACGTGCCCGAGAGCAGCGAAAGCGGAGCAATCACGAAGTTGGTGACGGCCGAGTTGTGATCGAACTTTTCCGCCCAGAGCGATGTCAGCAAACCAATCAGGGCCAGCATCGTTGCCCCCATTAGCCCGAACCAGATCACGGCCCAGGGATGGGCAACATTGAGGTGGACACCCGGCCACATTAGCATCGCACCGCTGAGCGCCAGGCCGACCAGCACCGCACGGGTAACTGCAGCGCCAACCAGGGCAAGCATAAGCTCGGCGTTGGAAAGGGGGGGCATGAGGTAGTCGATGATCGTGCCCTGGATCTTTCCGGCCAGGAAACCGAAGCTCGAATTGGCAAATGCGTTCTGCATCATGCCCATCACGATCAGCCCCGGAGCGATGAACGTCGCAAAGTTTACACCCAGCACCATCCGCCCTTCCCGGCCCATCGCGACGGTGAATATCACAAGGAACAGCAGGGTGGTAATTGCCGGGGCCCAGATCGTCTGGGTCTGGACCTTGAAAAAGCGGCGGACTTCCTTCATATAGAGCGTCCACAGCCCGATCCGGTTGAACCGGTGGAACATGGGCGCTCCTTGGGCCGGAAATGTACCATGCCCCATGCCCTGTTCGGGCAAGATGGGGGCGGCGTCCGCGTGTTGGGATACAGGTTGATCGGCCATGACATGGCGACTATCGGCAGGTCGCAAGAATGGCAAGCGCAAGCCCCAATGTTAGGGGCGACAGGGAAGTGACACGGGCATGAGCTGGACCGACGAACGGATCGAAAAACTCACCAAGATGTGGGAAGGCGGCGCAACCGCTAGCCAGATCGCCGAGGAGCTTGGCGGGGTCAGCCGCAATGCCGTGATCGGCAAAGCACACCGCTTGGGCCTGAAGGCCCGCCCCAGCCCGGTTAAGGCGAACGAGAAGGAAGCCGCCCCGGCACCAGCGCCGCGGGCAGCCAAGGCTGCGCCAAGGCCAGCACCCGCCCCGCGCCCAGCTCCCGCAGCGGCGGCCCCTTCGCGACCGGCACCGGCTGCTTCGGTCGCTCCTGCGACGCCCGCCGCCGAACCCGGTCCGCGCATCGTCTCGGTTGGCCCCGGCGGCTTCCTGCGTCAGGGCCCTGGCGATCAGCAGGCGCCGATCCCGCCAGCTCCGCCGCGCCGCCTGGTACCGGCCAAGCCCAGCCCGGAAATCGCCGACAAGACCAGCCTGCTCGATCTTAACGATCGCATCTGCCGTTGGCCGATGGGCCATCCCGGCGAACCAGACTTCCACTTCTGCGGCGACAAGGTGAATCCCGGGTTCCCATATTGCGTCGAGCATTGCGGCCGTGCCTTCCAGGCGCAGCTGCCGCGTGGCCATCGCCGCCCGCCGCCGCCGCTGCCCTTTGGCGGTCCGCGGGTCCGCTAACGCCAGCTGACGGGCTCCTGCCGGGGCCTTACGCTTAAATCCGTCTGCGCCGTGCCGTTAACCTTGGCATGACCGCGCACGATTCCTCTTTGCACCGCCGCAGTGGCTTGCTGGGCTGGCTTGGGCTGGGCGCACGCGAGCCCAGCGACCAGCAGCCCGCACCCGTCAGCATAGACCGCCGGCAATCGAGCCGCGACCGCCACCTTGACGAGATTGGCGGGTTCCTCAGCTACCATCAGCTGGAAGTGAATGCGCAGACTTTGGCCATCGCCAGCAATTACCTGACGGGCAATGATCCGGATGTGGTCCGGCTGATCGACCGTCGCATCCAGGCCCGCGAACCGGTAACGCTTGATTGGCTTGAAGAAGCGCTCCGCGAACAAGACGCTTCCAGCGAGGCCAAACAGCTTGACCGACTAATGCAGCGCCTTGAACATGGCGTTGAGGAATTCGGCCAGACCAGCCGGGCTGCGCGCGAAGCAACCAGTGCCTACCACAGCGAATTGTCGGTCAAGGCGGGGGAATTGGAGGCAGTGCCAACCACGGGCGCGGTGATCACCGAACTGGCCAGCATTACCCGGGCCATGCTGCGGCGTACGGTCGAGATCGAAAAAGCCATGCTGCGCAGCGAGGAGCAGACCCGCAGCTTAAAGCATCGGCTGGAAGAGACCCGTCGCAGCGCCGAAGAAGACCACCTGACCGGCCTGCCCAACCGCCGGGCCTTTGAGGCGCTGTATCAGGCCGAATACCGCGCCGCTCGCGCAGCAGCGGAGCCGCTGTGCGTGGCATTCTGCGATATCGATCACTTCAAGCGAGTCAACGACACCCACGGCCACGATGCCGGCGACCGGGTGCTCAAGCTGGTGGCCGAGAACCTTGCGCGAATTTCCAACGAGCGCTGCCATGTCGCCCGGCACGGGGGCGAGGAATTTGTCGTACTGTTCCGGGCGGCCCGCGTTGACGACGCCTTCGAAAAACTTGATCGGCTGCGGGCCCAACTGGCTGACCGCCGACTGGTCAATCGCGCGACCGACCTGCCGATCGGGCAGGTGACCTTTTCTGCCGGGATTGCCGACGTCTTCGCCTCTGGCGATCGGCGGCTGGCGCTGAAGGCGGCGGATGCCGCGCTTTACCGGGCCAAGCTCGACGGACGCAACCGGATCATGATTGCCGAACCGGACGAAGCAAAGCCGCCGCGCATTGCGGCATAAGAAAAGGGGCCGCACCGAAGTGCAGCCCCTCTTTTATTTCAACCTGCGCAGGTAACTTAGTCGTCACCCTTCAGGAAAGCCGGCATGTGGTCGGGGTTACCGCCCTCTTCCCGGTCCCGTCGCGGGCCACGGTCACCACCGCGACCACCACGGTCACCGCCGCGGCCGCCGCGATCGCCATCACGGCGCGGACGGCGATCACCGCCGCGATCGCCACGATCACCGCGCGGTTCACGCGGTTCGCGGGGCGGGCGGGTGTCTTCCAGCTCGGCGCCGGTTTCCTGGTCAACGACGCGCATCGACAGGCGGACCTTGCCGCGCGGATCGATCTCGAGGACCTTGACCTTAACGGCTTGGCCTTCCGAAACGACATCGGTCGGCTTTTCGACGCGCTCGTTCTTCATTTCGCTGACGTGGACGAGACCGTCCTTGCCGCCCATGAAGTTCACGAAAGCACCGAAATCGACGATGGTCACGACCTTGCCGTCATAGACCTTGCCCACTTCCGGCTCTTCGACGATGCCCAGGATCCACTGCTTGGCAGCTTCGATCTGCGACAGGTCCGAAGACGAGATCTTGATCACGCCTTCGTCATCGATGTCGACCTTGGCGCCGGTGGTGGCGACGATCTCGCGGATCACCTTGCCGCCGGTACCGATCACGTCACGGATCTTCGACTTGTCGATCGAGATAGTCTCGATCCGCGGCGCGTGGGCCGAAAGTTCAGTCCGCGAGCTGCCGAGTGCCTTGGTCATCTCACCCAGGATGTGGGCGCGACCGCCCTTGGCCTGCTGCAGCGCGGCTTCGAAGATTTCCTTCGTGATGCCGGCCACCTTGATGTCCATCTGCATCGTGGTGATGCCTTCGCTGGTGCCGGCCACCTTGAAGTCCATGTCACCCAGGTGATCTTCGTCACCCAGGATGTCGGACAGCACGGTGAACTTGTCGCCTTCCAGGATCAGGCCCATCGCGATACCCGAAACCGGGCGCTTCAGCGGCACGCCGGCATCCATCATCGCCAGCGCGCCACCGCAAACGGTGGCCATCGACGACGAACCGTTGGACTCGGTGATGTCCGAGACAACGCGGATCGTGTAAGGGAACTCTTCATGGCTGGGCAGCACTGCCTGCAGCGCACGCCAGGCCAGCTTGCCGTGACCGGTGTCACGACGGCTGGGGGCGCCGAAGCGGCCCACTTCACCGACCGAGTAGGGCGGGAAGTTGTAGTGCAGCATGAAGCGAGAATAGGTCAGGCCCTCCAGCCCGTCGATCATCTGCTCCGCATCCTTGGTGCCAAGGGTGGTGGTGCAGATCGACTGGGTTTCGCCACGGGTGAACAGCGCCGAACCGTGGGTACGCGGCAGGAAGCCAACCATCGATTCGATCGGGCGGACCTGATCGACCTTGCGGCCATCGATGCGGGTTCCGTCCTTGAGGATCGCACCGCGAACGATGTCAGCTTCAACCTTCTTGACTGACTTGATCGCGACCATCTGGGTCTGCGCGTCTTCGTTCGCAAAGGCTTCCTTGGCCTTGTCACGAGCGGCATTCAGCGCGGCCGAGCGGGCCGACTTGTCAGTCAGCTTGTAGGCAGCGGCGATGTCCTTGCCGATCAGGTCCTTGAGCTTCGCCTTGATCGCCGAATTGTCGGAAATCGCGATTTCCCAAGGATCCTTGGCAGCCTTTTCGGCCAGGTCGATGATCAGGTTGGCGACCTTCTTGCACTCTTCGTGCGCAAACATCACTGCGCCAAGCATGATTTCTTCCGAAAGCTCCTTGGCTTCGGATTCAACCATCATCACGGCATTGCCGGTGGCGGCGACGACGAGATCAAGCTCGCCGTCCTTGATCGCAGCTTCCTGCTTCGGGTTGAGGAGGTATTCACCGTCCTTGTAACCTACGCGCACCGCGCCGATCGGGCCCATGAAGGGCACGCCCGAAATGGTCAGCGCGGCCGAGGCGGCGATCATTGCCAGCACATCAGGCTCGCACTCGCCGTCATAGGACAGCACCTGCGCGATCACGTTGATCTCGTTGTAGAAGCCTTCAGGGAACAGCGGACGGACCGGACGGTCGATCAGACGGGAAACCAGCGTTTCCTTTTCCGTGGCGCCGCGTTCGCGCTTGAAGAAGCCGCCCGGGATCCGGCCGGCCGCGAAATACTTTTCCTGGTAGTGGACGGTGAGCGGGAAGAAATCCTGCCCTTCCTTGACGCTCTTGGCGGCCGTGACGGCGCAGAGCACGACAGTTTCGCCATAGGTGGCGAGGACCGCGCCGTCAGCCTGACGGGCAATGCGGCCGGTTTCCAGGGTGAGGGTCTTTCCGCCCCACTCCATGCTTACGGTTTTGACGTCGAACATTAAGTTTTCCTTCGCCCGCGGGCCCTATTGCCCAAATGCTTTCGCGCGGGTTTTGCTGCCGGGGATTCCGTCCCGGTCCGGTGTGGGGCACCTTTGGCCCCGATGCGCCCCCTTCGCCGAATTGCGAATGGGGCGCTGATAGCAAAAGCGGCCCGCTAGGGGCCGCTCCGCTGGTTACTTGCGCAGACCAAGCTTGGCGATGAGCGCGTTGTACCGGTCGACATCCTTCTTCTTCAGATAGTCGAGCAGCGAACGGCGCTTGTTGACCATCATCAGCAGACCACGACGCGAGTGGTTGTCCTTGTGGTGCGCCTTGAAGTGCTCAGTCAGGGTCTGGATCCGCGAGGTGAGGATCGCAACCTGCACTTCCGGCGAACCGGTATCACCCTTGGCACGGGCGTTGTCGTTGATGATTTCCTGCTTCTTTTCGGCGGTAACCGACATATCATTTACTCCGCGACATCCGAGAGATTGAAACCCCGAACCACCGTTGCGGTGCCGCCAACAAGCTCCATCAGCGCCACGGGAACAGTCCCGCTTCGCGCCCAATGCAGCCCGTCGGTGTGGGGCAGCCCGGTCAGAACCCGGCCCTGTCGGACCATGCTTGCCTGTTCCGGACCGAGGTCAAGAGCCGGGATGTCGACCAGCCCTGCCTCCAGCGGCAAGAGTACGTTCTCAAGGGGAGCGCACTTACCCACTTCGTTCAATTTGTCCAGCGAAATCGCCGCTTCGATCCCGAATGGCCCGGCTTTGAGCCGCCGCAGCATCGTGACATGACCAACCGTGCCCAGTGCAAGCGCGATGTCGCGGGCCAGGCTGCGAATATAGGTACCCTTCGAAACGTGCGCGATCAGGGTGGCGCATGCGGCATCCGCAGCACTGATTTCCAACGAATGGATCGTGACTGCACGCGATTTCAGTTCGACCGCTGCGCCCTTGCGCGCCAGATCATAGGCCCGTTCGCCATCGATCTTCAGCGCCGAATAGGCTGGCGGCACTTGTTCGATCGGTCCCGTAAAACCCGGCAGCACGGCTTCAATCTGGGTCAGCGTTGGGCGCACCGGGCTCTCGGCGATCACCTGACCTTCCAGGTCAAGTGTATCGGTCTGGGTCCCGAATTGGACCGTGAAGGCATAGGCCTTGCTGGCATCAAGCATCTGCCCGCACAGCTTGGTTGCCTCCCCCAATGCAATCGGCAGAACGCCGGTCGCCAGAGGATCGAGCGTCCCGCCATGGCCAACCTTGACCTTGCCCAGCCCTGCCTCGCGGCAGACGCGCTTGACCGCGCCGACCGCCTGGGTGCTGCCAAGCCCCAACGGCTTGTCGAGAATGATCCAGCCGTGCGGCACGCAGTCAGCCCCCGGCAAACAGGGTGGCAAGCGACATGTACTGGCCGGTCAGCCATTCAACCGGCGGGACAACCAGCTTGCCGATCGGATCGAAGCCCGGGACCAGCCAGGGTAAGACCACGATCAGCAGCAGCATGATCGGAAAGCCCAGCGGGCGCAGCCGCTCATATTGGGCAGCCGCGCGCTCGGGCAACAGGCCTTCGACAATGTGCGATCCATCGAAGGGCGGGATCGGCAGCAGGTTGAACAGCGCGAGGAACACGTTGATCGTGATGAAGTTGAACAGGTTAAGCGCCGCGAACCGCGCCACGAGCGAAGGGGCCTGCGCATCCTGAAAGCTGCCGAACAACAGGCCAAGCAAGACCGCGCCCACCGCAGCCAGCAACAGGTTGCTGCCCGGTCCGGCTGCTGCAACGGCCATCATGCCAAAGCGCGGGTTGCGGAGGCGGTACTTGTTGACCGGCACAGGCTTGGCCCAGCCCATGATCGGCCCCTTGGCCAAGGCCAGCGCGCCGGGAACAATAATCGTGCCCACTGGATCGACGTGGCGCAGGGGGTTAAGGCTCAGCCGCCTCATCTGCGCCGCGGTCGGATCGCCCAGCAGGCGGGCGGTCCAGCCGTGGGCAACTTCGTGGAAGACGATCGCCAGGGTCAACGGCACGATCAGCGCCGCAGCCTGGAACAGGGTTTCGTTCATGCGCTGAGCGCCTCGCTAAAATGCTTGCGGCACAGCGCCACATAGCGGTCATTGCCGCCGATCTCGGTCTGGGCGCCCTGCTTGACCGCCGCCCCGCTGGCATCAACCCTCAAGTTCATCGTCGCCTTGCGGCCGCAGTGGCATACGCCCTTCAGTTCGACCAGTGCATCGGCAATGCCCAGCAAGGCGGCAGATCCGGGGAACAGCTCGCCCTGAAAATCTGTGCGCAGACCATAACAGACCACCGGGATCCCACCTTCGTCGGCCAGCCGCGCCAGTTGCCAGACCTGCTCCTTGGTCAGGAACTGGGCCTCATCCACCAGCACGCAGGCCAGCGGCTGGGTCCGATGGGAGGCCATGACCCGCTCCCACAGGTCGGTCCCGGCGGCAAAGCGGTTTGCTTCGGCATGCAGGCCGATCCGGCTTTCGATCGCCTTGTCTCCGCCGCGATCATCCAGCTGCGCGGTCCACAGCATGGTGGTCATCCCGCGCTCGCGGTAATTGAAATCCGCCTGAAGCAGCGTGGTCGATTTGCCCGCGTTCATCGAGGCGTAGTAAAAATAGAGCTTGGCCATCGCCGCAGAGATAGGGGCTTTGGCGACAAAGGCCAGAGCGATTGCCCCCACCATCCCCGACGGTCACGCCAGGGTTACTCTTCCAGGTCCCGCCGCACCTTAGGATCGGCCAGCAAGGCATCGATCCGGCTGGCCTCGTCAAAGCTCTCATCGCCCTGGAAGCGAATCTTCGCTGCGTATTTGAGGCGCAGCTTGCCTGCCACTTCCTTCTGGAAGAAGGCCGTATTGGTGCGCAGCGCTTTAAGCACCAAGTCTTCGTCCGCGCCCAGCAGCGGCTTCACGAAAACGGTGGCATGGCGCAGATCAGGGCTCATCCTCACTTCGGTGACCGAGACCGAGTGAGCGGACAAGACGTCATCATGCACCATCTGCCGCGTCAGCAGATCACTGATCACATGGCGCACCTGCTCACCAACCTTGAGCAGGCGAACCGAACGGGTTTCAGGCGTGGCAACAGCACGGACCATCAGGCGGCCCTCCCCGGCACTGGCGTGGGTATCGCGGTAGAGGTTGAGCGGGCGTAGAGCGTGGTCCAACTTTCGTCCCACAACTCCCCTTCCAGGAATATCGCCTTGCGTCCGCGGCGGATCACCCGGCCCTTGCCCATCAGCGGACCCGCAGGGATCAGCTTGAGCAGGGTCATTGCGATCTCAAGGTTAAGCGGCGCTTCCTGCCCGCCAGTGGCCTGGACATGGGCCCAGCCCATCGCTTCGTCCAGAAACCCAGCGACCAGCCCACCCTGCACCCCGCCACGCGGCGTGATAAAGCTATCAGGCACAGTGAATCGCATCCGGATCGTCTCACTGGCAGGGTCGAAGTCGATAAACTCCGCCCCCATCAGCTCTGCATGGGCGCCACCGGTTCCCAGGAACCCCATCACAGCGTCCGTTCGCGCTCCTCGACCTCAAACACTTCGAGCATGTCGCCCGGCTTGATGTCGTTGGTGTCCTGCAGCACCACGCCGCACTCCAGGCCGGCGCGAACTTCGGGGACATCGTCCTTGAAGCGGCGCAGCGAGGCGATGACGGTCTTCGAAACGATAACGTCCTGGCGGGTAAGGCGCGCGAACAGGCCCTTGCGGATACCGCCTTCGAGCACCAGCAGACCAGCGGCCTTGTCGCGCTTGCCAGCCGGGAAGACTTCCTTGACCTCGGCGCGACCGACCACGTTTTCGATCCGCTCCGGACCCCAGATGCCGGCCATTTCCTTGGCGACGTCTTCGGTCAGGTGATAGATCACGTCGAAGTACTTCATCCGCGTCTTGTTACGATCGACCATTTCACGGGCCTTGGCGTTCGGACGAACATTGAAGCCGATGATCGGCGCGTTTGAAGCCGAAGCCAGCGAAACGTCGCTTTCGGTGATCGCACCCACGCCCGAGCTCAGCACCTTTACCTTGATCTCATCGTTCGAAAGGCGGTTCAGCGCATTGACGATGGCTTCGGTCGAACCCTGGACGTCGGCCTTGATGACCACCGGATATTCGATGACCGTCTGCTTGGCCGACAGCGCCGAGAACATGTTCTCAAGGCTGGCCGGAGCCGTCGTGGTGCGCTTGGCCGTGGCCTTTTCCTGACGGAACGTGGCGACTTCGCGGGCGCGGGCCTCGCTCTCGACCACGGTCAGGGTATCACCGGCCATCGGCACGCCGCCGATCCCCAGCACTTCGACCGGCAGGGCCGGCGGGGCAGCCTTGATCTGGCGCCCCTTGTCATCCAGCATCGCGCGGACGCGGCCCGAATGGGTACCAACCACCAGGATATCGCCAACCTTCAGCGTACCGCGGGTGATCAGGACAGTGGCAAGCGGACCCTTGCCCTTGTCGAGCTTGGCTTCGATCACAGTGGCTTCCGCCGCACGGTCCGGGTTTGCCTTCAGTTCAAGCAGTTCTGCCTGAAGCAGGATCTTCTCGATCAACTGATCGAGGCCAGCGCCGGTCTTGGCAGACACTTCCACGTCCTGCACATCACCCGACATCGCCTCAACGATGACTTCATGCTCAAGCAGGCGCTCGCGAATTTTCTGCGCATTGTATTCGGCGCGGTCAGCCTTGGTGATCGCGACAATCATCGGCACGCCGGCTGCCTTGGTGTGCTTGATGGCTTCGATCGTCTGCGGCATGATCCCGTCATCACCGGCAACCACCAGGATGACGATGTCGGTGACATTGGCACCGCGCATGCGCATTTCGGTGAAGGCTTCGTGGCCCGGGGTGTCTAGGAAGGTGACCAGATCACCGCCCTTGGTCTTGATCTGGTAAGCGCCGATGTGCTGCGTGATGCCGCCAGCTTCGCCCTTCACCACATCGGTACCGCGCAGGGCATCGAGCAGGCTGGTCTTGCCGTGGTCAACGTGGCCCATGATCGCCACGACCGGCGGACGCGCCTTGAGCGTTTCGGGTGCATCGACATCTTCGCTGGTGTCGATATCGACATCGCTTTCCGAGACGCGCTGGATGTTGTGACCGAATTCCTCGACCAGCAGTTCCGCGGTATCCTGGTCGATCGTCTGGTTGACGGTCACCATCATGCCCAGCTTGAACAGCGCCTTGACCAGGTCTGCGCCCTTTTCCGCCATGCGGTTGGCCAGTTCCTGAACAGTGATCGCTTCCGGCACCACGACATCGCGGACCTGCTTTTCGCGCGGCTGCGACTGGCCGGCGAAATGGGCCCGGCGTTCCTTTTCACGCGCCCGCTTCAGCGCGGCGAGCGAACGGGCGCGGGCGCCCTCGTCTTCGTTCAGCGCGCGGGTAACGGTCAGCTTGCCGCTGCGGCGTTCATCGCCGCCCTTGCGGTCGCGGGTCGGGTGCGCAGGCTTTTTCGCTGGTTCGGGACGCTTGGGCGCGACCACCGGGGTAAAGCGGCGCGGCGCAGGGGCGGCCGTGCCGGTGCTGCGCGGGGCTTCCTCAGCAGGGGCTTCCTCAACAGCTTCGGGCTCCGGCGCAGGGGCCGGCGGCGCGGCAGCTGCAGCGGCGGCCTCGGCTTCAGCCTTGCGGTTTTGCTCGGCACGCTGGCGCTCTTCTTCAAGCGCCTTCTGGCGGGCCTCAGCTTCGCGGCGGGTCTGCTCTTCAAGCATCGCCAGACGCGCTTCTTCGGCCTCGCGCTGGAGGCGAGCGACGCGTTCCTGCGGGGTTTCACCCGCGGGCGCAGCCGGCTTCTTCGGCGCTGGGGCCGGCGCGGCGACCGGAGCCGGGGCCGGAGCGGGCGGCGGAGGGGGCGGCGGGGCAGCAACCGGTGCTTCACCCGGCTTGCGGATGAGCTTGCGGCTCTTCACCTCGACCACAACCTTGTTGGTGCGGCCATGACTGAAGGTCTGCTTGACCTCACCGGCTTCGACCGACTTCTTGAGGCCCAGCGGCTTGCGGCCCAGAGTCGGTTTGTTGTCGCTATCGCTCATGATCGTACCAATACCCTTCGTTCATTCCGTCGTCGACTGCGGGCGGACCTTGCGGTCTGCTCCCGGCAGCGTGTCTTGTTCACCAGTCATTTCCGCGCGGCCCAGGAATCGGAGCAGGCGACGCAAAGGTGCGCCAACCCGCTCGGCCGCGGCATGATCGGTCAGTGCCAGATGGACGACGTTATCGCGGCCCAATGCCACAGACAGCGCCGCCCGGTCCAGTGGCAAGGTGGTGCCGGTCATCCCGGTACCCTCCCGCTCCTCGCCCACGCGCCACGCCTGATCGAGCTTGCGCGAGCCATCATCGCTGGCGTCGGCCGCGTGGGCCAGCCAGGCAACCTTGCCCATGCGGGCGTTTTCGGCGATCCGTTCAGACCCGACCAGCAAGCGGCCAGACTTGTATTCCAGCCCCAGCCGATCAGTGAAAGCGCGCAGCAGGGCCGCTTCGATCTTGGCCGGCAGGTCGGCAGGAATGTCCAGCGCCGCCCCCTTGAAGGCGCGGGCCAAAGCCCCCTTGAGCTTGCCCTTGATCAGCGCCTGTTCCAGCTCTGCCCGGCTCACGCCGATCCACGCCCCGCGCCCCGGCGCACGCGCCAAAGCATCCGGAAGCACGAGGCCATCGGGTGAGATCGCCAGGCGCAGCAGATCATCGCGAGAACCGTGGTCCCCGGTGAGGATGCAGCGGCGTTCGGGACTTCCGTCCGCCGACTGCTCAGAGGTGTCGGAACCTAGCGGCTCATTGTGAGGAATCCGCATCAGCGGCCTCCTCTACGGCTGGCTCGTCTTCGAACCAGTGGGCACGGGCGGCCATGATGATCTCGTTGCCCTGCTCTTCGTTCAGGCCATATTCGCCCAGAACGCCACCCTTGTCCTCGTCACGGGCGGACCGGCGCGGGGCGCTGCCATCACGGCGGCGCTGCTCGGTACGCTTCTTGGCGATGAGTTCATCAGTGGCGAGATCGGCCAGATCGTCCAGCGTCTTGATACCGGCCTTGCCGAGGGTAACCAGCATGGCTTCGGTCAGGTGCGGCAGTTCGGCCAGGGCATCTTCGACACCCAGTTCGCGGCGGGCCGAACGAGCGGCTTCCTCGCGGCGCTCAAGCGCTTCGGTGGCGCGGCTCTGCAGCTCTTCGGCCAGTTCCTCGTCGAAACCTTCGATCGTGGCGAGTTCCGCCAGTTCGATATAGGCCACTTCTTCCAGCTCGCTGAAGCCTTCGGCGACCAGCAGCTGCGAAAGGGTTTCATCGACGTCGAGCTCTTCCTCGAACATCTTCGAGCGCTCGGCGAATTCCTTCTGGCGCTTCTCCGAAGCTTCGGCCTCGGTCATGATGTCGATCTGGCTGCCAGTCAGCTGGCTGGCGAGTCGGACGTTCTGGCCGCGGCGGCCAATCGCGAGCGAAAGCTGGTCATCGGGAACGACCACTTCGATCCGGCTCTCTTCCTCGTCGATCACCACGCGGCTGACGGTGGCCGGCTGCAGCGCATTGACCACGAAGGTGGCGGTATCTTCGCTCCAGGGGATGATGTCGATCTTTTCGCCCTGCATTTCCTGCACGACGGCCTGAACGCGGCTGCCCTTCATGCCGACGCAGGCACCGACCGGGTCAATGCTACTGTCATGGCTGATGACACCAATCTTGGCGCGGCTGCCCGGGTCACGCGCGGCAGCCTTGATCTCGATGATGCTGTCGTAGATTTCAGGCACTTCCTGCGCGAACAGCTTCTTCATGAATTCGGGGTGCGCGCGGCTCAGGAAGATCTGCGGACCACGGTTCTGGCGCTCCACCTTCATGATCCAGGCGCGGACACGCTCGCCAACGCGGGCGACTTCGCGCGGGATCTGCTGATCGCGGCGGATCACGCCTTCGGCGCGGCCCAGGTTGACGATCACATGGCCGAATTCGACCGACTTGATCACGCCCGTCACCAGTTCGCCAGCGCGGTCCTTGAATTCCTCATACTGACGCTCACGCTCGGCATCGCGGACCTTCTGGAAGATCACCTGCTTGGCCGACTGGGCATCGATGCGGCCCAGGTCCACCGGCGGCAGCGGATCGACGATGAAGTCACCGATCTTGGCGCCCGGCTGCAGCTTTTCAGCCTGCTTCAGGTCAACCTGCTTGAAGTAGTCCTCAACCACGTCGACCACTTCCACCACGCGCCACAGGCGCAGATCGCCGGTGCGTGGGTCGAGCTTGGCGCGGATGTCATTCTCGGCACCATAGCGGTTGCGCGCGGACTTCTGGATCGCCTCTTCCATCGCCTCGATGACGATGGACTTGTCGATCAGCTTTTCATTCGCGACCGAGGTTGCGATCGCGAGCAGTTCTGCGCGGTTGGCGGAAATCGGACTGGCCATGTTCAGTCTTCCTGTTCTTCGACAATTTCATCGGCACCACTGGTGTCCAGCGGGCGGGTGGCAGCAATCAGCTTGTCCGTCAGGACCAGCTTGGCGGAATGGATATCGGTCAGCGGGAAGGAAACCCGACCCGACTTCTTGTCTTCGATCGTGACGACATCGCCGGCGATGCCGATCAGTTCGCCCTGAAGGCTCTTGCGGTTACCTTCAACCGGATTGACCAGGGCAACGCGGGCTTCGTGTCCGGCCCAGTTCGAAAAGTCCTTTACCCGGGTCAGCGGGCGATCAATCCCCGGAGAGCTGACTTCGAGGCGGTAAGCCTCTTCGATCAGCACTTCCCCGGCTTCTTCCAGCGCATCGAGCGCATCGGAGATGCGGCGCGACAGTTCGGCACAATCCTCGATCACCAGCTGGCCGGTTTCGGGCCGCTCGGCCATGATCTGCAGCGTGACCTCTTCGTCACCCACTTCGCTCTTGCCGAAAACGATCACGCGCACGAGTTCGAAGCCCAGGGCCTGGGCCTCGGGCTCTACAATCTCGATCAGGCGCGCGATATCCGCCAAGCGGGGTTCTCCATGTAGCCGGTCATGCAAAGCGGTTCGGTGCCGGCCCCTCGCGGCGCCAGCCCCTCCGTTGCTTCACAATTTCGGGATGGCGGCCAGATAGGCTGAGTCCCTGCGAAATGCAAGGACTATCCGCCACGCTCCATCAGGCCATGCTTCTTCATACAATGGCGCAGCTGGTCATAGGTGAGACCCAGCGCCTTGGCGGTCTGGCGCTGGTTGTAGCGGTGGCGGTTGAGCGCTTGCTCGACAATCGCCTTCTCGTGCGCGTCCACCGCCGCCTTGAGGTTGTTGATCGAATCAAGGTGAACCGAAGGCGCAGGCGCCAATGGCTGGCCTGACGGGATTCCGGCAGGCCGTCCGCTGTCTGCCGCGAACACCGGCGATGGCTTCCACGGGCTGTCAAACGGATCGAAAACGATATGGGCCACCGGTGCAGACCAATCGCTCCAGCGATAGACCGCGCGTTCCACCACGTTACGCAGCTCGCGCACGTTGCCCGGCCACTGATATTCTTCCAGCTGACGCATCGCTCCCTCGGTAAAGCCGGGCCAGTCTTCCCAGCGCAGCTCACTCGCCATGCGGCGGCCGAAGTATTCGGTGAGAACACGGATATCACCTTCGCGAACCCGCAGCGGCGGCAGGGTGATCACCTCGAAGCTCAGCCGGTCAAGCAGGTCAGATCGAAATTTGCCCTCTTCGGCCAGGCGCGGCAGGTCTTCATTGGTCGCTGCCACGATGCGGACATCGACCCGGATCGGCTTAGATGCCCCAATCCGCGTTACCTCGCCATATTCGACTGCGCGCAGCAGGCGCTCCTGCGCACCCATCGAGAGGGTTGCCAGTTCGTCGAGGAAAAGCGTGCCTTGGTCGGCTTCCTCAAACCGCCCGGCGCGCGCTCTGGTAGCACCCGTAAAAGCACCAGCCTCATGACCGAACAGTTCCGCCTCGATCAATGTTTCCGGCAGCGCCGCGCAGTTCAGCGTGATCAACGGCTCAGCCCAACGCTTGCTAAGCTGGTGAAGACGCTCGGCGATCAATTCCTTGCCGGTTCCACGCTCACCGATGACCAGCACCGGGCGGCGCAGCGGCGCAGCGCGGCTGGTACGCTCGACCGCGTCGAGAAAGGCGCCGGACTGGCCAATGAACTGCACATCGCGATCCATTCCCAACACATAGCGAAATTTCCCAACTTCACGCAATATTCACGGCAAGTCGTTCGTCGAATTGTCGAAAATGCCGCAGTTTTCTGGGCCAATCTCGATTTGGCACGCCCTTTGCTGAACAGGCCACAACACCAACGAAGGACCACGGCAATGTTCAGCAAGCCTCTTTCCCAGCGCTCAAAGCTCGACAAGGCGATTGTTGCGTCCGTCGCGGCGATGCTGGCGATGAATGTCTTTGTGCTGGCCCAGCAGCTGGACCGTGCGCCAGTTCTGGCTTCCGCCGATCAGCCGGCTGCGGCGCAGCAGGCCTGATGCCGTGAACGATCCCCTTTCCCCCCTTGGGCCGGAAGCTTCCGATCCCCCCGCAGGCGGTTCCCAGTCCCCCCGCCGCGAAGCTCCGGCCCAGACCTTTTCTGGCACCGGCCAGCGCTCCTCTCGCTTTGACAGCGAAGTAGAGCGCCTGCGCCGTTCGCCGACCCCTACGACGTCCTCTTCCTCTTCCATCGGAGTTCCCTGGATGGGCATTTTCAGCCGCACCCGTGATATCATCGCCGCCAATTTTACCGACCTGCTCGACAAGGCGGACGATCCCGAAAAGATGATCCGGATGATCATCTTCGAGATGGAGGAAACGCTGGTCGAAGTGCGCGCCAGTGCCGCCCGCACCATCGCCGACCAGAAGGAAATGCACCGTCACACGGTGAAGCTGGACCGGCTTCAGGCCGACTGGGGCGAAAAGGCCCAGCTGGCGCTGTCGAAGGACCGCGAAGACCTGGCCCGCGCCGCGCTGGTCGAAAAGAAAAAGGCCGCCGACATGGCCGACCAGCTCAAGGCCGAGATCGCCGTGCTCGACGATGCGCTGCGCGCCTATGAACTGGACATCGAGAAGCTGCAAAGCCGCCTGCGCGAAGCGCGCAGCCGCCAGACCGCGATCGCGGCGCGCCTCGAAAGCGCCGAGAACCGCGTCAAGCTGCGCACCCTGCTGGCCAGCGAGCGCGTCGACGAGGCAATGGCCCGCTTCGACCAGCTGGAACGCCGGGTCGACTATGCCGAAGGCCGTGCCGACGCGCTGGGCCTGGCCGATGGCACGGCCAAACCGAGCCTGGCCGATGAAATTGCCGCCCTCGCCGGCCAGGACAAGATCGACGAGGAACTGGAAGCCATGAAGCGGGCGCTTTCGGGCAGCGCTGACGACAGCAAGGAGGCCTAAGCCGTGGAAGATCTTATCCCTCTGGTTGCCGTGCTATCGATCTTCGTCGGCTTGCCCTGGATCATCCTGCACTATGTCACCCGCTGGAAAACCGCCGCCACACTGACTTCCGATGATGAAGCCATGCTGGAGGAACTCTACAGTCTGGCCCGCCGCCTGCAGGACCGGGTTGAAACGGTCGAGCGCCTGGTCGCTGCCGATAACCCGGGTTTCCAGCCGCAGCGCCTGGCAGATGAACGCGAATTCGGCGGCCAGCTGAGCGAACGCAGCCAGCGCGAATACGACCGCATGATTTCCAGCAAGGGGAGGACCGGCCAGTGAACACGCCGCGCACCAAGTTCTATCGCGACAAGATCAATGGCAAGATCATGGGCGTCTGCGCCGGGATCGCCGATTACACCGGGGTTGACGTGCTGTGGGTGCGTCTCGGCACGGTTGCCCTGACCCTTATGGGCGTGGGCTTCATCCCGCTGATCTATCTGGGCCTGGGCATCTTTACCGAACGCAAGCCACAGCACCTCTATTACAGTGACCGGCAGGAGCAGCAGTTCTGGCAGGGCGTGCGCCAATCGCCAACCCGCACGGCCCGCGAAGTGCGCGCCCAGTTCCGCGAGCTGGACCGCCGTCTGGCCGATATCGAACTGCACTATGTCTCGTCCAACCCGCGCCTGTCCGAAGAGATTGAACGGCTGCGCTGAACGCCAAGATGAGGGGTAATTCGGATGGGTGAACTAATTCCAATCTTCGGCATCATCTTCGGCTGCAGCATTCCGATCATTGCGATCTGGACCAAGCACCAGCGCAAGATGGCCGAGATCACCGCCCAGGCCACAGCAGAAAAGGCCGCACTTTACGCCACCAACAATGCCGACCTCGAAGAGCGCGTCCGCGTGCTTGAGCGGATCGTCACCGACAAGGGCTATGATGTGGCCAGCCAGATCGAGGCGCTGCGCGATGCGCGCAAGGTCGAAGCCCTGCTCGACAAGCGCGAAAGGGACCTGAGCTGATGTTCGTCGAGGGTCCCAACTTCATCGTCCTGATCGTGGCGATCACGACCGGGGGCTGGCTGATCAACAACTGGATCCGCGCCAGGCACGGCTATCCGCTGGAAGACGAATGGGGCGGAAAGACTGCCCGCGCTGACCACAAGGCCAATGATGCACTGAAAGCCGAGAACGCTGAACTGCGTGAACAGCTCGCCCACTTTGCCGACCGGGTGAAGGTGCTGGAACGGATCGTCACCGACAAGAGTGTGAGCGTCGCCGCCCAGATCGAGGCGCTGCGCGATGAACGCGCAACCATCGGCGAAACCAGGCATGACAAGGGGACCAATTGATGAATGGCGAACACTTCGAGATGGTCATGGTGCTGTTGAGCGGCAGCCTGATTGTCGCAATGGCTGGCATCATCGGCTGGGTCTATACTACCCGCATCCGGATCAAGGCCGGCTACCCTTTGAGCGGCGCCTGGGGCCAAAGTGTCTACCCCAAATCCTCCAGCGAGGATGGTGAACGGATCAAGTTGCTCAGCCAGGAAAACGCCCAGCTCCGCGCCGAACTGGGCTCGGTCAAGGACCGGCTCGCCAATGTCGAACGGATCGTCACCGACAGCGGTTATGGCCTGACCAGCCAGATCGAGGCCCTGCGCCAGTTGCCCGATGGCGCTAAGAACTGACTTGCGGATAAGGGAAGGGGAACATGGAAATGAACTTCTGGACGGCCTTAGTGATCATTGTGGCGATCACGGCATTCGCCAACATCAGGATGACCAAGTATCGCGCACAGAGCAGCGACCATCGACAACCGGAACCGGCCCGGATGGTATCCAGCCAGCGTGAGGCAGAGTTGCTGCGCGAGGTCGAGGACCTGCGCGAGCGGGTTCGGGTGCTGGAACGCATTGCCACCGATGGGCGCTCCACCGCAGCGCTTGCCAACGAGATCGAAAGCCTGCGCGGGCCGCAGGATTAAGATGGACCGAGGAGAACCGCCATGTTCACCGAAAACCTCATGATTGCGATCAGCCTGCTGGTGGCGACGGCCATAGTCACCGCCGCCACACTCAAGGGCTGGCAAGGCTGGCTGACGCTCAAGGCACGCGAGCTGGAAAGCCAGCGCGGCGGGCCTGACCAGGGCAATCCCGCCGGGATGGCCCGGATCGAGATTGCCGATCTGAAGGAACGGATCCGCAAGCTTGAAGCCATCGCCGCCGGAGTTGACCTGTGAGTGAAGTTCGCGGCCATGCCACCAGTGCCGGTATCGGCCTGGGCAGCGCGATTGCCGTCGCCGTATCGTGGAGCCTGCACAAGTCACTGCTGTGGGCGGTGGTCCATGGCCTACTCGGCTGGATCTATGTGATCTATTACGCCCTGACCCGGCCTGGCGGGATTGGCGGGTAAGCGCTCAGTCATCCCCGCGGATCGAAGAGTTGCCGAGCAAAAAAGCGGGGACCCATCTCCTGACATTGCGGACCGCGCGCCATCGGCCATCACAGGTGATGGGGCCCCGCTTTCGCGGGGGTGACGGACTAGGTAACAAGGTCGGGCTTGTGTCAGGCCACCCAGCCCTTAAATGCCCACCAATGCGCAGCCTGACCGACATCCGAGACGAGTACGAATTCCTTGAGGGCGATGAACGCTATCGCCTCTTGATCGAGCTAGGCCGCGAGCTTGAGCCGATGCCCGATGCACTGAAGACCGATGCCACGCTGGTACGCGGCTGTTCAGCCTCGGTCTGGGTCTATCCCACGCGCACCGAGGATGGCCGGTTGCATTTCCTGGCCGATAGCAATGCCGCGATAACCAAGGGAATCATCGCCCTCGTGCTGTCCGCCGTGCAAGACCAACCACCTGCCACGGTTGCCGCAATGGACGTGGCCGCTGCGCTTGAACCCTTTGCCCTGCAGAGCCAGCTCAGTTCCAACCGCACGCAAGGGATCCCCAACATGATCGCGCTGATCCAGGACACCGCCAGCCGCTATACGGACGGCTGATGCTCGCCCGGCCGCTATACCTTGCCGGCGGCTTAATCGCTATGACACTGGCTGCGATTGGCGTTGCGCTGCCAATCATGCCAACTGTGCCGTTCTTGCTATTGGCCGCCTTCTGCTTTGCCCGCAGCCATCCCGAATGGGCTCAGCGTCTTTATAGCCATCCGACCTATGGCCAATCCCTGCGCGACTGGCGCGATCGGCGTGCAATTGGCCGAAAGGCCAAGGTTTCAGCGATCATCGCGATGGGGGTGGGCGCAGCCTTTACCTGGTTCACCGCAGGCTTCCCATGGGTATGGATATCAGTGGCCGTGCTGGTCACTGCGGGGACCTGGATCTGGACGCGGGCCGAATAGATATTCGCCAAATTTAACCAATTCGGTTAATTTATCTGCAGGATATAGCCGAATCAGCCTATTCGCTCAAAGCTTCCCGCACCACGGCGATGCCGGCGGCCCGCTGGGCCTTCAGCTCCTGCTTCAGTCGCGCCGGATCACGGGCAAAGACAAAGCCGAAGCTGACCCCACCCTCTTTACCGATTGTCGCGTGGTGCAGCTTGTGCGCCTGTACCAGGCGCTTGGCGTAACCGCGCTTGGGCACCCAGCGGAAATAGCGCTGGTGGACCAGGCCATCGTGCACCAACGTATAGATAATGCCGTAAAACAACACGCCCAGGCCGATCCAGGTGCCCGGCTCCCAAGCGCCTGCGCCCATGATCAAAGGTGAGCCTATGGCAAACATCGAGATCGACAGGGCCGCCCCGACAATGGCGTAGCGATCGTTCTTCTCCAACAGCTTGTCGTGCGGCTCGTGATGGTCGCGGTGCCAGCCCCAGCCCCAGCCGTGCATGATGTATTTGTGGCTGGCCCAGGCGATGCATTCCATGGCGATCACCGTGGCAAGAACAATCAGCGTGGCAACAAACGGACTCATGCTGCCGAAATAGCCGCTGGCCGGACGAATTGACAGTCCCTGCCTTGCAAAAGCCGCCTCGCGGCGTAAGGACCTTGGCTTGTCATGACTGAACAGCCCCGCACCCTTTACCAGAAGATCTGGGACGCCCACGTTGTTGAAACCCGTGAAGATGGCACGGCGCTGATCTTTATCGATCGCCACCTGGTTCACGAGGTGACCAGCCCACAGGCCTTTGAAGCGCTGCGTGTGGCTGGCCGCAAGGTGCGCCGGCCGGACCTGACCCTGGCGGTGCCGGATCACAATCTGCCCACCACCGCCCGCCGCACCGGCGATGGCCAGCGGGTGCCGATTGCCGACCGGGAAAGCGCCGCGCAGCTCGAGGCGCTGGAAAGGAACGCTCCGGCCTTTGGCATTCGCTATATTGGCGATGCTGATGCGGAACAGGGCATTGTCCATGTCGTCGGTCCGGAGCAGGGCTTCTCGCTTCCCGGCGCAACGATCGTATGCGGCGATAGCCATACCGCCTGCCACGGCGGCCTGGGCGCCCTGGCCTTCGGGATCGGCACCAGCGAGGTGGAGCACGTGCTGGCCACGCAGACGCTGTTGCTCAAGCAGTCGAAGACAATGGAAGTGCGGGTTGAAGGCACGCTTGAACCGGGCGTGACCGCCAAGGACGTCGTTCTTCACATCACCGGCGTGCTTGGCGCCGCAGGCGGCACCGGCCACGTTATCGAGTACACGGGGCAGGTAATCCGCGACCTGTCGATCGAGGGCCGTCTAACCGTTTCGAACATGGCGATCGAACATGGCGCCCGCGCTGGACTCATTGCCCCGGACGACAAGACTTTTGCCTACCTCAAAGGCCGCCCCTATGCCCCCAAGGGTGAGGTCTGGGACAAGGCCGTGGCCTGGTGGCGCAGTCTCGCCACCGATCCTGGCGCGACCTATGACAAGGTCGTCGTCATCAATGCGGCCGACATTGCCCCCAGCGTGACCTGGGGCACCAGCCCCGAGGACGTGCTCCCGATCACGGGCCTCGTCCCTGCCCCAGAAAGCTTCGCTGACCCGACCAAGCAGGATGCAGCCCGCGCCAGCCTGGAATATATGGGCCTCACGCCCGGCCAGCCGCTGTCATCGGTCGAAATCCAGAACGTCTTCATCGGTTCGTGCACCAACAGCCGGATCGAAGATCTGCGCGCCGCCGCCGAAGTTCTAAAGGGCAAGATCAAGGCACCGAACGTGCGCTGGGCGATCGTTGTTCCCGGCTCGGGCCTGGTCAAGCGCCAGGCCGAAGCCGAGGGGCTGGACAAGATCTTCACCGCCGCCGGACTTGAATGGCGCGAGCCGGGCTGTTCGGCCTGCCTCGGGATGAACCCGGACAAGGTCCCGGCGGGCGAGCGCTGCGCCTCCACTTCCAACCGCAACTTTGTCGGTCGGCAGGGGCCTGGCGCGCGGACGCACCTGGTTTCGCCCGCGATGGCTGCCGCTGCGGCCGTGACCGGGCGGTTGACGGACGTCCGCAAACTGGTGTGACCTGCCCCGCACGGGGTTGCCATGAGTGCCGCATAGCCCACATAGGAAAGCCATGAGCGACAAGAACGACAAGTCCGACAAGAACGGCTCCAGCTGGACCGGCAAGGCCGCACTCGCCGGCGCAGCAATCGGCTCCGCCGCAATTGCCGCGGCGCTGCTGTACGCCTCGCGCCGCAAGGAAGCGGCGAGCAATGCCAAGCCGAACGAGGCGCCGGAGACGGACTGATGGAACCGATCAAGCAGGTTGAAGGTCGCGCCATCCCGTTTGGGCGCAAGAATGTCGATACCGACATCATCGTCCCGGCCAAATGGCTGAAGACCATCACGCGCGAAGGCTTGGGCCAGGGCGCTTTTGAAGCACTGCGCCAGGATCCGGATAACCTGTTTGACTGCGCCGAATTCAAGGGCTCGCCAATCCTGATCGCTGGCGACAATTTTGGCTGCGGCTCCAGCCGTGAACATGCTGCCTGGGCCCTGCTCGACCTGGGCATCACCTGCGTGATCGCGCCCAGTTTCTCGGACATCTTCTCCGGCAACGCCTTCAAGAACGGCATCCTCACCGTGGTCCTGCCGCAGGATCAGGTCGACCGGCTGCTGGAAGTGGCCAAGACCGATCCAATCGCGATTGATCTGGAAACCCAAACAGTCACAACCCCCTTCCAGGATCGCTTCCGCTTTGAAATCGATCCGTTCCGCAAGCACTGCCTTCTTAACGGCTTAGATGAGGTTGGCCTGACCCTGGCGCGCGATGCGGCGATCAGCACCTATGAACAAGAACACCGCGCGCAGCTGCCCTGGCTGGCCGCGGGAACGGGAGTAGCAGCATGAAGGCCCTTCGCAGCCACGCCATTGGCGGACCGGAATCCCTGACCCTTGACGAGCTGGAAAGCCCGGTCCCCGGCCCCGGCCAGGTGCGGATCAAGGTTAAGGCCTGCTCGATCAACTATCCCGACGTGCTGATCATCAAGGACATGTACCAGTTCAAGCCGGCGCGCCCCTTTGCCCCGGGCGGCGAGCTGGCCGGCGTGGTCGACGCGGTTGGTGAGGGCGTAACACAGTGGAAAGCTGGCGACCGTGTCATTGCCATGATGGGCAACGGCGGCCTCGCCACCGAAGTTCTGGCCGATGCAGCGCGGCTGTTTCCGCTGCCCGATGGCGTCTCGTTCGAGACCGGCGCATCGTTGTTGATGACCTATGGCACCAACATGCACGGCCTGCTTGATCGCGGCCATCTGAAGGCAGGCGATACCCTGCTGGTGCTGGGTGCGGCCGGCGGCGTCGGCCTCTCGGCCGTCGAACTGGGCAAGGCCTATGGCGCAAAGGTCATTGCCGCCGTTTCAACCGAAGAAAAGGCCCAGGTCGCGCGCGAACACGGCGCGGACGAGGTCGTGATCTATCCCCGCGCGCCGTTCGACAAGGACCAGTCCAAGGCTCTCGCCGAGGCGTTCAAGGCCGCTTGCGGCCCAGAAGGCGCCAACGTGATCTACGATATCGTCGGCGGTGACTATTCCGAGCCGGCGCTACGCTCGATCGCCTGGGAAGGCCGGTTCTGCGTGGTTGGCTTCCCGGCGGGGATCGCCAAGATGCCGCTCAACCTGACCCTGCTGAAAAGCTGCGACATCTGCGGCGTGTTCTGGGGCGCATTCACCGCGCGCGATCCCAAGGCCAATGCCAAGCATATCGCCACGCTGTTTGACCTGCTTAAGGCCGGCAAGATCAACCCGCGCGTTTCCGCCACTTTCCCGCTGGAGCGCGGGGGCGAGGCGATTGCCTTGCTGGAATCACGTGCGGCCATCGGCAAGGTCGTGGTAACAATGGACTGAAGGCCGGCACTGCGGCCAGGATTGGGAGACGTGCGATGAAGACAGCCCGGATCATAGCCCTAGCCGCGATTGCCACCACAGCCTTTGCCGTTCAGGCCGAAAGCAAGCCCGCGAAGCCAGCCGCAGTCGCGGCACCAACCGCGGAAGAGATTGTCGCGGCGCGACAATCAGCCATGGTCATGTCCGTCGGTGCGACCAGTGCCATGCGGTCTGCCGCGGCCAATGGCGCCCCGGTCAAGAACCTGGCCTTTGTTGCCAATGGCGTGGCCAAATGGGGCGCAGTGCTGCCGGCGATGTTCGCCCCCAGCACCGCCAAGGTGCCGAGCCGCGCCAAGCCGGAAATCTGGACCGACCAGGCTGGTTTTGCCGCCAAGGCCAAGGACTTTGCCGATGCAACCGCAGCGCTGGCTGCTGCAGCAAAGGCCGATGACAAGGACGCATTCGCCGCTGCCCTTGCCAGCACCAACGCAGCATGCAAGGGCTGCCACGATTCCTTCCAGGCGCCCCCGCCCGCCGCCAAGGCAGGTTGAACGGGCGCCAGCCGAACCGACAGGAGCCAACATGACCGATTTCAAAGACCGCGAGCGCGCCGAAGAAGCCAAGTTTGCGATGGATGAGGACACCCAGTTCCGCGTCACCGCGCGCCGCAACCGCCTGCTCGGCCAATGGGCAGCCGAACAGATGGGGCTCTCCGCTGTTGAAGCCGAAGCCTATGCCAAGGCCGTGGTTCAGGCTGACTTCGAAGAAGCCGGCGACGAGGACGTGATCCGCAAGTTGCTGGGCGATCTGACCAGTGCTGGCGTTGAAGTTTCGGAAGGCGATATCCGCGCCGCGTTGGAGGCCAAGCTGGTCGAAGCCCGCCGCGCTCTGCTCGGCTGATTGGAACCGCCCATGCCCATGCCCGCAGCCGAAATCGAGGCGATTATCCGCGCCGCCCTGCCCGATGCGCAAATCACGCTGACCGACCTGGCCGGTGACAACGATCACTGGGCAGCCCACGTCGTCTCGTCAGCCTTCGCCGGCAAGCCGCGCGTGGCCCAGCATAAGTTGGTCTATGCCGCATTCGGCGGCCGGATGGGCGGCGAGCTTCACGCCTTGCAACTGACCACCGCCGTCCCCAACTGACGCGGCGAGGAGTTTTCACACCATGTCCGATACCCCCACCGATCCAACCGGCGCCCGTCTCGCCGAAATCGTCAATTCCAATGATGTCGTACTGTTCATGAAGGGCACGCCGCTGTTTCCGCAGTGCGGTTTTTCAAGCCGCGCCGTCGCTATTCTTGAGCGTCTCGGCGTTCCCTTCGAAGGCGTCGATGTGCTGCAGGACATGGAAATCCGCCAGGGCATCAAAGCTTTTTCCGACTGGCCGACGATCCCCCAACTTTATGTGAAGGGCGAATTCATCGGTGGTAGCGACATCATGATGGAAATGTATGAAGCCGGCGAATTGCAACAGCTTGTTGCCGACGCAGGCATTACCCCCGCCGTCTGAGCGGTCATGACCTTACAGAAAAAGGGGCGCTCCTGCGGGGCGCCCTTTTTTGTGGCCTAGCTTTTCAGGATTGGCTCGGGGAGGCGGAGCCGCGGAGACTGACACGGCCCCGCCTCATTCGAGACTGCTCTGGGGGTAGCATAATCCATGCAGATGCCGTGCCAATTAATGCAGGCCCAGTAAATCCGCCGGTCCTGGCGGCTAACAGCGCGTTAACCGTGGCGTGGACCGTAAACTCTTCCGACAGGTGATCAGTCCCTGAATAAAACCCGCTTGGCAAAGCTGGGCGGGACAGGCACGATCCCGATCGATGAGTCTGGAACTTGAATATGACGAGAGCGGTGAAGACCCGCCCGCCACCCCCGCTGCCACGCTGGTGATCTTCCGTCGCGACGCTGCCGGCGGTGCCCCGCAGATCCTGATGGTCGAACGCTCCACCGCGATGAAGTTTGCAGGTGGCGCCGCGGTGTTCCCTGGTGGCCGGGTCGATGATGCCGATCGCGAACTGGCCATCGCGCTAGGCGGTTCCGACGAGGATGCCATCGATGAGTTAGCCGCGAGAATCGCCGCCGTGCGCGAAACGCTTGAGGAAACCGGTCTGGTTGTTGGCATTCGCCAACGCCCAACGCTGGAAGAAGCGCGCCGTGCCCGAGAAATCCTGCTGGCTGAAGGCTTGCTGGAACGCGCCCTCACCGCAATGGGGTGGGAACTTGATCTCGACGCTCTGGTGCCCTTCGCCCGTTGGCGGCCAAAACATCGCCATTTGCGGGTTTACGACACCCGTTTTTACATGGCCGACTTGGGCACTGGCGCGGTCGATCTGCTTGTCGATGCGACGGAAAACACGCGGCTGTTCTGGACTGGCGCTGCAGAAGCACTTGATCATGCCGACAATGGCCGGATCAGTGTCATTTTCCCAACCCGACGCAACCTTGAGCGGCTGGCTCAATTTGGCAGCTTTGACGAGGCGGTAGCCCATGTCGAACGATACCCAAGCCGGATGATCACCCCCTTCGTTACCGAGGAAAATGGCGCGAAGTGGCTGCGCATTCCAGGCGACGCCGGCTATCCGGTGACTGGCGAAGTACTCGAAAGCGCATCGCGCGGTTGACGCAAAAGCAAAAGCTCACCGCAAATTTTGGCCGCTTGTGTGACAGGCCGGATCAGCCCCGATCCACTCGCCCCCAACGCCGCTATCTGTTAGAGTGCTGACAGGTTCTCTTCAGGGGGCAGGAATGCGGTCAAAGCAAGGGATCATTCCAAGCCTTGCCGCCAGCCCCGGGGCTGCAATGCTGATACTTGGCATTGCCTATACCGCACTTGCTTGGCTTGGCCTGCAATGGGCCGCAGTGATGGGGGCAGGTAGCCCGGTCTGGCCGGCTTCAGGCCTGGCCTTGGGCGGGCTCTTATTAGGTGGGATACGGCTTTGGCCCGCGATCCTTGTGGGCCGGCTTGCCGCAGGCTGGCTTGCAGGCAGTCAGCAGCCACTGTGGGCGGAATTCATATTGGCCGCCGCCAATACGCTGGCGGTTGTCCTGCCGCTTCTACTTGCTCGGCAACGCGCCGCCCTCAAGCCGGCCTTGCACGACCTTCCGGGGCTGCTGAGCTATCTGTTTTGGGGTTGTTTTGTAGGGGCTTTGATTGCGGCAACACTCGGCACTGCAGCGCTCGCGCTTTCGTCGGGGTTGGCACTGGGAGACGTGCTGGCAACCTTCTCGAACTGGATCGTAGCTTACTTTGTCGGCGCAATCTTGATCGGTCCAATGCTGCTGTCATGGCTGACCCCCGGTCCTCGACTAACACCGTTTGACCAACTCCATCTCGTAATCGTTCTGCTATTCACCGCAGCGCTTTCCGGCCTTTTCCTGCTACCACCCGATCAAGCCTTTCTACGAACCTGGCACGTGTTTCCCGTGCTGGTCTGGGCAGCACTTGCATTCGAACTGCGCGGCGCGACCATTGCCGTATCCATCGTTGCCGTAGCTGCGATATGGGCTGCCGATCAGGGCCTTGGCCCAATGACGGCAATGGCGTTCATCGGGACTGGCCAGATTTCCCTTGTCCAGCAATTCATCGCCATCACAGCACTTACTATTCTGGCACTCGCTGTAGTCGCTGATGAGCGTCGCGCCAAAAATGCCCTTGCTGATCGGGGCCGTTTGCTGCGGCTGGCAGAGGAGGAGGCCAGGGCCCGCGCAGAAGAACTTGAGGTCGTCCTTGCGGCTGCACCCGTAGCGATTTGGGTCGCCCGGGATTCCGAATGCAAAGAGATCATTGGAAATGCCACCTCGGCCAGGTTGCTGCGTCTGCCTGGCCCAGAAGAGAACATGTCCAAGTCTGTCGGAGAAAATCCGGCAGTCGGCCATTTCACCATTTTTGATGCCATGGGCCACGAACTGGCGCCTCACGAATTGCCGGTACAGCGGGCCGCGCAGGGTGAAGTGGTCAACGATTTTGAGGAACGGATCGTCTTTGCCGATGGCTCGGCCATAAGCCTGCTTGGCAACGCAACACCGCTGTTTAACAAAGACGGCCAATTGCGCGGCGCGGTTGCCGCATTCATCGACATTACAGAGCGCAAAGCAGCGGAATCTCGCGAACACCTGCTGGCCCGCGAAGTCGATCACCGAGCCAAAAACATTATGGCCGTTATCCAGGCCATCGTACAATTGACCGAAGCCGATGGCATCGCGAATTTTCGAAAGGCGATTAGCGGGCGGATTGGCAGTCTGGCGCGGTCACATACCATTCTGGCCGACAACCGCTGGGACGGCGCCGAGTTGCGCGAACTGATCGAGGAAGAGCTGGCCCCTTATCTGCCGCACCAGGCTGCGGCGTCACGCCGCGTTGTCCTGGCTGGGCCGCGGCTCAAGTTGAACCCAATGGCGGCCCAATCAATTGCCCTGATCATCCATGAGCTGATCACCAACGCCCTCAAGCATGGCTCATTATCGCAGGCAGAGGGGCAACTTAGGGTCGAATGGCAGGTCGAACCTTCTGCTTCAAAACAACGCTTTATTCTGCACTGGATCGAGTGCGGTGGCCCGACTATTGCTGCGCCCGGCACGGCCGGCTTTGGCCTTTCGCTAATTGAAACCATGGCCCGCGACCAGCTTTACGGTTCGATCGAACCCGCGTGGAACCCGGAAGGCCTCACCGTAAGACTGACGATCCCCGTGGGCGACCTGTTTCAGGCACCCACCTTCGCCTGATTACCATCAGAACCGATAATCCAGACCTAGTCTGGCAGCAGAAGCGTGCGATGCCGCTGCACGATGTCCAGGATCCAGTCGCGACCGGCCCTGACCCGGGCAAGTTGATGGGTATCCTTGTGCGTCACCAGCCAGAACGACCGGATAATCCGGCGATCCGACAGGACCGGCACCAGGCTCGGGTCGGCATCGCCCATGAAGCACGGCAGGACGCCAATCCCTGCCCCGGCAGCGATCAAGTGGTGCTGGGCATTGATGCTCGATGAGCGGACCGTCGGGGCAAGACCGGCCTGGACTTCGTCCAGATACCGAAGCTCGGGTGCATAGAGCAGATCAGGGATGTAGCCGATCAGCCCATGCCCCTTCAACAGGTCAGCCGGCCCCAGCGGCGTGCCCGCACCGTCCAGGTAGGTCTGGCTGGCGTAAAGCTGCAGGCTGTAATCGCTCAGCTTGCGGGCGATGACGGGCCCTGCCTTTGGCCGTGACAACATCACAGCGATGTCCGCCTCACGCTTCGACAGGCTCAGGAAACCGCTGCTGGCAACCAGGTCAAGCGTCAACGCGGGATGCGCGCGGACAAAGCCGGGCACGTGTGCGGCCAGAAACCAGCTCCCGAAACCTTCTGAGGCGCTGATCCGCAGCGTGCCCGTCAGCTGGCCGGCAGCGCGCGGCCGTGAGGGTTCACCAATCGCCATCGCCGCCTGGGCCATCGCCTCGACCTTGACCATCAGCGCTTCGCCCGCCTCGGTCATGACCTGCCCTTCGCGGGTTTGCTCAAACAATGCGGCCCCAAGGCGCGCTTCCAGCCGCCGCAGCCGCCGACTGGTTGTGGTCGGGTCTATGCCCAGCGCAGCACCGGCACGGGCCATCTGCCCGGCCCGCGCAATGGCCAGAAATACCTGCAAATCGCTCCAGTCTGTGCCCTGCATATTTGCAGGTTGTAACTGGAAATTTGGGCATTGTCTGCATGTCTGTCGAGGCGCATGGCAATGCAAACAGATTCGAGAGGAATCCTGCCATGCGCCAGATTGACCATTTCATCGCCGGTGGCACCAGCGGCCTCGCCGCCGCCCGCAAGGCCCCGGTTTATGACCCCAACAGCGGGGAAGTGCAGGCCGAAGTCGTGCTGGGCAGCCAGGACGCGCTCGACCGCGCCGTGGCCGCCGCGCAGGCCGCGCAGCCCGCCTGGGCCGCCACCAACCCGCAGCGCCGCGCCCGCGTTATGTTCAACTTCAAGTCGCTGGTCGAAGCCAATATCGACGAGCTGGCCGAAATCCTGTCGAGCGAACACGGCAAGGTGCTGGCTGACAGCAAGGGTGACATCCAGCGCGGCTTGGAAGTGGTCGAATTCTGCTGCGGCATCCCCCACGCACTGAAGGGCGAATATACGCAGGGCGCAGGTCCGGGGATCGACGTCTTCTCGATGCGCCAGCCGCTGGGGATTGGCGCGGGCATTACCCCGTTCAACTTCCCGGCGATGATCCCGCTGTGGATGGGCGCGGTCGCCATGGCGACGGGCAATGCCTTTATCCTGAAGCCGAGTGAACGGGATCCCTCGGTGCCGATGCGCCTCGCTGAACTGTGGCTTGAAGCCGGCCTGCCTGAGGGCATCTTCCAGGTTGTCCACGGTGACAAGGAAATGGTCGATGCGATCCTCGACCACCCGGCAATCAGCGCCGTCAGCTTCGTCGGCTCGTCCGACATCGCCCACTATGTTTATAACCGCGGCGTTGCCGCCGGGAAGCGCGTCCAGGCGATGGGCGGTGCCAAGAACCACGGCATTGTCATGCCTGACGCAGATCTCGACCAGGTGGTCACGGACCTCGCTGGCGCCGCCTTCGGCTCGGCGGGCGAACGCTGCATGGCGCTCCCGGTGGTGGTGCCGGTGGGCGATGACACGGCCGAACGGCTCAAGGCCAAGCTGATCCCGGCGATCGAAGCCTTGAAGCTGGGCGTCTCGACCGATCCCGAAGCCCATTACGGACCCGTCGTGACCGCGCAGCACAAAGCCAACATCGAGCGCTGGATCCAGACCTGCGTGGATGAAGGTGGCGAGCTGGTGATCGATGGCCGCGGCTTCACGCTGCAGGGCCATGAAAACGGCTTCTTCGTCGGACCGACGCTGTTCGACCGGGTAACCCCGGGCATGAGCAGCTATCACAACGAAATCTTTGGTCCGGTCCTGCAGATGGTCCGCGCCAAGGACTTCGAGGAAGCGCTGAGCCTGCCGAGCAAGCACCAGTATGGCAACGGCGTCGCCATCTTCACCCGCAATGGCCACGCCGCCCGTGAATTCGCCGCGCGGGTCAATGTCGGCATGGTCGGCATCAACGTGCCAATCCCGGTGCCAGTGGCATACCACACATTTGGCGGGTGGAAGCGCTCTGCCTTTGGCGATACCAACCAGCACGGCATGGAAGGCGTGAAGTTCTGGACCAAGGTCAAGACCGTCACCGCCCGCTGGCCCGATGGCTCGCCCGATGGGGGCAATGCCTTCGTCATTCCGACCATGGGTTAAGCGATGACCGACCAGTTTGCACTGACCGAAGACCAGCTCGCCATCCAGGATATGGCGCAGAAGTTCACGGCTGACCGGATCACGCCTTTCGCCGCAGGGTGGGACGAGGACCATCACTATCCGGTCGACGTGTGGAAGGCCGCCGGTGAACTGGGCTTTGGCGCGATCTATGTCTCTGAAGAAAGCGGCGGGATCGGCCTTGGCCGGCTCGAAGCGGCGCTGATCATGGAAGCCATGGCCTATGGCTGCCCGGCGACCAGCGCCTATATCTCGATCCACAACATGGCCGCCTGGATGATCGATTGCTTCGGCAGCTCCGAATTGAAGGCGCGTTATCTGCCGGGGCTGGTCTCGATGGAACAGATCGCCTCGTACTGCCTGACCGAACCGGGCTCCGGCTCGGACGCGGCGGCGCTCAAGACCACGGCGCGGCTCGACGGGGATCACTATGTGATCAACGGCACCAAGCAGTTCATTTCGGGCGGCGGGGTGAATGACATCTACGTCTGCATGGTCCGCACCAGCGAAAATGGCGCCAAGGGCATCTCCTGCCTGGTGGTAGAGAAAGACACGCCCGGCCTCTCGTTCGGCGCGCCGGAAAAAAAGCTGGGCTGGAACGCCTCTCCCACCGCGCAGGTGATCTTCGAGGATTGCCGCGTGCCGGTGGCCAACCGCGTCGGCGCCGAGGGCGAAGGCTTCCGCTTTGCCATGGCGGGCCTGGATGGCGGCCGCCTCAACATCGGTGCCTGCTCGCTAGGCGGAGCGCAGCGCTGCCTGGATGAGGCGATCACGTACACCAAAGAGCGCCAGCAATTCGGCCAGCCCGTGGCCGATTTCCAGAACACCCAGTTCATGCTGGCCGACATGGCGACCGATCTGGAGGCTGCGCGCGCGCTGCTTTACCTCGCCGCCGCCAAGGTCAACGCCAATGCGCCGGACAAAAGCCGCTTCTCGGCCATGGCCAAGCGCCTCGCCACCGACAACGGCAGCAAGATCGTCAACGACGCGCTGCAGCTGTTTGGCGGCTATGGCTATCTAAAGGACTATCCAATCGAACGCTTCTGGCGCGACCTGCGCGTCCATTCGATTCTGGAAGGGACCAACCAGGTGATGCGCATGATCGTCGGCCGGGACCTGCTGCGGCAATGACCGACGAGGTAATCATCCGCCGCGAGGGCTCCGCCGGGTTCCTCTCGCTCAACCGCCCACAGGCGATCCATGCGCTGACGCTGCCGATGGTTCACGCCATGACCAAGGCGCTGCTCGAATGGCGTGACGACCCGGAGATCAAGGCGGTGATCATCGATCATGCCGAGGGCCGCGGGTTCTGCTCCGGCGGGGATATCGCCTTCCTGCGCAATTCGGCACTGAACGATGGCGGCACCTCGGGCCGCAAGTTCTTCCATGACGAATACCAGCTCAACCACCTGATCTTCACTTACGAAAAGCCGGTCGTGGCTTTCATGGACGGGATCACCATGGGCGGCGGCGTGGGGATCTCTCAACCCGCGCGCTTCCACGTTGCGACCGAGAACACCCGCTATGCCATGCCCGAAACCGGGATCGGCCTGTTCCCTGATGTCGGCGGCGGATGGTACCTTTCGCGCCTGCCGGGCCGGATCGGCCAGTTCCTGGCGCTAACCGGCGCGCGACTGGACGGGGCCGAGTGCAAGTGGGCGGGCCTTGCCACCCATTACCTGCCCCACGATACGCTGGCCGAGGCCAAGGAGCGGATCGCCTGCGGGCACGAGCCCGGCCAGGTTCTCTCCGCGCTGGCCATCACCCCTCCCCCGGCGAAGATCGAGGCCAATGCCGCCGCGATTGCCAAGCACTTCGCCTCGGACCGCTACGAGGATGTGCTCGCCAGCCTGGAAGGTGATGACAGCGAATGGGCGGCCAAGGAGCTCGCCACGCTGCGCACCAAATCGCCTCAAACCTGCAAGGTGGCGCTGCGCCAGCTGCATGACAGTCTGGCTTGCGCGGATTTCGCCGCCAACATGGTGATGGAATACCGGGTCGCCAGCCGAGTCCTGACTCGCCCCGACTTTGCCGAAGGCGTGCGCGCGGTGATCGTCGACAAGGACAACAGCCCGCGGTGGAACCCGGCCACGCCCGAAGGTGTGTCAAACGAACTAATCGACAGCATTTTTGCGCCGTTATCGGCCGACGAGGAATGGAAACCGCTATGAGCTATGAAAGCATCCAGGTTGAACAGCGCGGCGCCGTGACGTTGATCACGCTGAACCGCCCGCAGGCGCGTAATGCGCTGAACTCGTCGGTCCTAGAAGAGCTGATCGACGCCTTCGCCAAGTTCGAGGCTGATGCCTCGCAGGGCTGCGCCGTGCTGACCGGTGCGGGCGAAAAGGCCTTTGCCGCCGGCGCCGACATCAAGGAGATGGCCGACAAGCCGGCCGCCGAATTCTTCGCGCAGGACTTCTTCAGCCGCTGGACGAGCCACCTCGTCAAGACCACCCGCAAGCCGTGGATCGCGGCGGTCAATGGCTTTGCCCTGGGCGGCGGCTGCGAACTGGCGATGATGGCTGACTTTATCATCGCCAGCGAAAACGCCAAGTTTGGCCAGCCCGAAATCAAGCTGGGCGTGGCCCCCGGCATGGGCGGCAGCCAGCGCCTGACCCGCGCTATCGGCAAGGCCAAGGCCATGGAAATGTGCCTGACCGGACGGATGATGGGGGCCGAAGAGGCTGAGCGCTCTGGCCTGGTCGCCCGCGTGGTGCCACTCGCCAGCCTGGTCGATGAGGCGCTCAAGACCGCTGCCGAGATTGCCGCGATGCCGCCGCTGGCCGCCATCGCCAACAAGGAAATGGTCAACGCCGCCTTCGAAACCACGCTCGATCAGGGTCTGCTGATCGAACGACGGATTTTCCAGGTGCTGACTGCAACAGAGGACAAGGCCGAAGGCATGGCCGCCTTCATCGAGAAACGTCCGGGCGTCTGGAAGGGCAAGTAAGATGAAAATCGCCTTCGTCGGCCTGGGCAACATGGGCGGCGGCATGGCCGCCAACCTGGTGAAGGCGGGGCATAACGTCCATGCCTTCGATCTCAGTGCCGAAGCGACCGCGCGGGCCACCGGCAATGGCTGCGCCGTTTTTCCGACCGTGGCCGAGGCGGTGCAGGACGTCGATGCCGTGGTCTCGATGCTGCCCAACGGCAAGATCGTGGAGAGCGTCTATACCGCCGACGTCATCGGTCAGGCTCCGGCCGGCGCGCTGCTGCTCGATTGCTCGACCATTGATGTGGACACGGCACGCAAGGTTGCATCTGCCGCCGGGGCCGCTGGCCATTCCATGGTCGATGCGCCGGTTTCGGGCGGGATCGCTGCGGCCAATGGCGGCACGTTGACCTTCATGGTCGGTGGCACCAACGATGCCTTCAAGCGCGCCGAACCGATCCTTGCCGCTATGGCCAAAGCCGTGATCCACGCCGGTGCCAGCGGCGCAGGCCAGGCTGCCAAAATCTGCAACAACATGATCCTGGGCGCGACAATGATTGCCACCTGCGAGGCCTTTGCCCTGGCAGGCAAGCTTGGGCTGGACCTGCAGACCTTCTACGACATCTCGTCAAAGGCCTCGGGCCAATCGTGGTCGATGACCTCCTATTGCCCGGTCCCCGGTGTTGGCCCGCAAAGTCCTGCCGATAACGGCTACCAGGGCGGGTTCGCCGCAGCATTGATGCTCAAGGACCTCAAACTCGCGCTCGAGGCCGCGCAAAGCGTGGGCGCGAATGTCCCGATGGGCACCCGCGCCGAAGAACTTTATGAGGCCTTTGCAGCTGCCGGCAACGGCGGCGTGGATTTTTCGGGGATCATCAATACGCTTTGAGCCCAGCGCCGGATTGGCAGGGTGCCCGCCAGCCGGCTTGCGCCCTGCGCTTCAGGCCCGAATGGCAAGAACGAACTCGGTCTGCCCATGCGCGTTCGTGTGCGCTTGAACCGAACCATGGTGCAGCAGAGCGATTTCTCGCGCAATATAGAGCCCAAGGCCGCGCCCGTCTGACAAGGCGTTGCTGCCTCGCACGCCGCGCTCAAAAAGCTGCCGATCGGGCGTAAATGCTTCAGCCGGCCAATTGACAACGCGGATCTCGATTTCGCCACTGGCAGCGGCATGTTCGATCGTCACGCCCGTCTTCCTGCCTGGAGCCGAATGCTTGATTGCATTGTCGATCAAGTTCCGAACCGCCAGGCGCAGCAGCACTGGATCGGCTTCGGCGTAAACTGGCGCTAAGGGGCTCACCAAGTCGATCTGGTCTTCCCAATCGAGGCCGGCATCACCGCTGGCGAGCTCGCAAATCGACCCGATATCGGTCATCACCAAACGCGATTCCGATTTTCGTTCCAGCACGCTGGCGCCGACAATCGCATTCGTCAGGCTTAGCACGATCTTATCGATGATAGCCTGTAAACGGCGTCCGGTCGCGCCATCACTGCTGTCCAATTCGACCGTCATCATTGCATGCTGCAGCGCGGCCTGGGCGTTGTTGAGTGGTTGCCGCACTTCATGGATCAGCACTTCCAGCAAGGATTGCTTCTCGCGCGCCAGGCTTGCCATTTCGCGGGCATGCGCTTCGGCCTGCCTGGCCAGGCGCGATTCCTTGCGCTGGCGCAGATTGCTGACGGCAATGATCCGGTTCAAGCGGTCCGTCAGCATGGAGATCAGGCAAATGTGGGAAATGATAATATAAGTCAGAGCGGTAATCAGGTTGATTTGCGCCGGTCCTCGCTCTGAAAAGATGACGCCGCCAGCTTGGACGCCAAGTCCCCGAAGCGCCGCAATTGCCGAAAACACCGCGATCAGCGCAGTTGAAGCGACAAACAGGTTGCGTCCACGCAAGCGCTTCCAGCGCGGTTCGGCAAAGCAGATCCAGGCCTGCCAGCCCAACAGGAACGACAGGCTTAGCCCTACGCTGGCAAACGCCAGGTTGAGATTGTCTGAAATGTCATCCAGCAGCGCGCAGGTCAGCTGGAACATCATCAGCGCGGCTCCAGCCAGCGCCACCCGAAGCCGCTCACGCCGCCGAACGAGTGCGGCAATCTTGAACAGGTTGGTCAGCGACATCAGGGTGGCCGGCAAGATGCTCTCCACCGGGCTGCTCAAGCTTCCCTCGAAGGACAGACGTAACGTAGCCGCCCCCAAACCAAACAGGTTCCCGACGATCCACAGGCGCGCGCCATCCCACACCCTATCGGTGCGCAAGAGCAGCAGGCCGACCGCAAACGAGACGTTAACGATGCAAACCACCCACAGCGCGGTTTGAATATCGATGCTATCGATCACGCGATGCCGACCACGCTCATCGGGGAGGAGAGCGCATAGCCCTTACCGTGCAAGGTCAGGACCGGAGATATCTTGCCGGTACGGGTTTCAATCTTGCGACGCAGGCGAAACATTGCTGCATCCAGATTACGATCATCCGCGCTGGGGGCAACTTGCGCAGTCTTCGCCAAATCCGATCGGTTGCAACCCTTTTCGCCATACTGCGCGAGCACGGCCAGGATGCGCTGCTCAAGCTGGCCGAGCTTGATCACATCGCCGGACGGAGTCATCAGGGCGCCTGCAGTCAGATTGAGGATCCAACCCGCAGCTGCGGGAGGGGCTTTTTCACCAAGCCTGCGGCTCAACGAGGCAATCGCCTGCGCCAGTTGATCCGCGCGCACAGGCTTGTTGATGAACATATCAGCACCGGCGGCCAGCGCCGTAGTGAAGGCATCCGGTCCCATTCGTCCGCTGACCACGATAATGCCGGCTTCGCCACTGGCACGGATCATCGAAACCAGATCGATCCCATCAAGGCCAGGCAGCATCAGGTCAACGAGGAAGATGTCGCAGCAAAGTGCCTCTGGCTCTGCCAAGAATTCCTGCGGAGAAATATATCCCCTGACGCGATGCCCTACCGCGGCAAGATAGCGCTCAACGAAGCGAGTGAACTCCTCGTCATCGTCAATTACAGCAATATCATGACGCGATGTCGGGTTCATAAATTGGCCATTTAATCAAAGCATTGCACCTGCACCAACTCACCAGAACAACGTCCTTCGCTTGAATTGGCGATGGCAAGGCGGAGCCTCGTGAATCCTAATATGATGGGCAAGCGAGAGGCAACCTATACTTTCATAGACTGCGATAGTTTCGGATAGTGACGACTTTTAACCTCCCGCAAACTACTCATCATAATACGATTCCTTTATGATAAGTATCAATGCGTATTTTAATCATTTTATGATGTCTATACCCGGATTGTGATCTGTGTTGCGCAAGCAAGGCAAATCGACGGCATTCTGCCGGGCGCCCTAGCGCCGCCACTGTTCACAAATGAGGCTCAAAATGACCCGTATCATGATGACTGCAGCTGCTCTCGCAGCTTCGCTTGCCGCCCTGCCCAGCGCAGCATACGCCACCAGCTTCTCGTGCAAGTGCGATGCGAATTTCGCACCGACCGTCGCGACCGGCGCGCTTAACAAGGACGGCAACAACTTCACCTGCCAAGACACCTGGACTGACAACAGCACCGGTCACGACACCGGCGGCTACAACAGCAATGTCAAGTTCTCATTCCCCGATGCCGTGGTCAACGGTTCGACCACCAACGTGAAGTTCGCAGCGCGCAATCTGCCGGGCGAGTGCCTGATGATCGCCAGCGATGCAGTCAACTCGCACAAGGAATGGCAAGGTCTGCGCTGCGACGACAGCAACCAGAATGTTAATGGGTTCGACTTCACGTCGTCCGGCAACGGCCTCTCGACCATTGCTGGCCAGCTGAACACCACCAACAAGGCCAATCAGTTCGTGGCCTTCTATAAGGACAAGACCAGCACCGAGCACCACCTCGCTGCGGTTTGCGCTGAAAAGAAGTAAGCGATTGCACGCGTGCAGGCTGCCCATCGGGGCAGCCTGCACCGTTAGGCCGCGTTTAACAGCGGGGCAGTTCCCAGCTATCCGCGCTCATCAAGACAGACAGGAACCCAAAAATGGCGCTTCTCCGCCCGATTAAAGTGACCCTGGCTGGCTGCGCCTTGGGCATGCTGGCTGCTTCGGCGATGGCCGCGCCCCCTGCACCAGCGGCACCGCCCCCTCCGGCCTCCGTTCAGCTTGATCGCGCTCAGATTGAAGGCCTGATCCGGGCATACCTGCTGGATAATCCCGAAATCATCCCAGAAGCCATGCAGCGGCTGGAAGAACGTCAACGTAACGAAAGCGTTGCTGAGCTGCGGGCTCAATTGGAAAAGCCCTTCGAAGGTGCATGGATTGGCAATCCGGAAGCCGATGTCGTTGTGGTCGAGTTCTTTGACTATGCGTGCGGCTATTGCCGCCGAATGGCTGGCGATATCGAGCGGCTTGTTGCGGAAGATTCCAAGGTCAAGATCGTATTTCGTGAGTTCCCGATCCTCGGCCCAGGCAGCGTTGAGGCGGCACGGACAGCCCTCCAGGCGGCTCGATCAGGTGGCTATACCCAGTTTCACCGCGACATTTTCGCCGCCGGTCCGCTAACCAAGGCGAGCCTTCAAAAGGTCGCCAAGAAAGGCAAGATTAAGTTGCCCAAGGACATGACGGCGCTTGATGCCGAGTTGTCGGCTAACCGTCGGATGGCAAGGCAACTGGGAATCAATGGCACACCCGCCTTCATCATTGCTGGCCGATTTGTAAGCGGGGCGATCGGCTATGATGGCCTCAAAGAACAAGTCGCAGCAGCGCGCGCTGCAGCAGCTAAGGCTGCACCAAAGTAAAACCAGGTTGGGCCAACCGCCAAAGGCAACCTGGCGAACTGGCTGCCGTTCCGAAGGGGGCACTGACCAACCTGTCAGTTAAAATTGAAGTGATGCGCCCTAAAGCCAGCGGTCAATCAGACCAAATTGGCCAAGCCCCGGCCGACTGGTGGTTTGCAGCCTTAGATCTGCTAGGGGTGTCCGCATGACCAAGATCCACAGGCTTTCCGGCATCGTCGACGTCGACGGATTTCAATATGAGTGGGAGCTGCGGAGCGAGCCGCAATGGAGCGAGCGTGAAGGCTGGAAAGGCATGACCGTCGCCTTGCTGCGCAAGCAGACCCAACGCGGAGCCTTGCTGGAATTCCCCGCGCCGAAACGCTTGATGAAGGGTATGCAGCGGGGCCGCCTCCAGATTGGCGACGCAATCGTAATCAGGGGTGTTCAGGCAGCGTTGCAAGCTGGCTGGGATCCGTCTTCCCGCGGAAAGCCGATGGTTTTCGAAGTCGATGCTGACGGCACCTAGGCGCATGCCGCCATGCCGGAACATGTATGCGCCCCAGCCATTTCACCTCTTTGAACAAGCCGACGATTAGATTTTACTTCAATCGTTTAGCCAATCGGCTGTAATCTCGCCGCTATGCCCCTCGGGCGCCAGCGCGGCGCGCAGGGCTTCCAGCAGAGGCGGCAGCGACTGCGTGAAGGCATAGGGCGGGTTGACGATAAAAAGACCGGCGCCGTTATAGATGCCGGGCTGATCGCTATCGTACAGCCAATGCTCCACGCACAGCATTTTCGGGATGCCGAGCTTGCGCAATTGCTCTTTCCACCGCGAATGAGTGGTGCGGTCTTTCAGCGGATACCAGACCACCGTCACCCCATGCGCCCATTTGCGGTGGGCCGCCCCAAGGGTCGCGGTAATCCGCGCGCGTTCATCGGTCTGCTCATACGGCGGATCGACCACAACCACGCCGCGAGGCGTGCGGGTCGGCAGCATCGCCAGCCAGAATTCGTAGGCGTCGCGCTGATGCACGGCGGCAGTCGTGCCGCGCATCGCGCCGCGCAGAGCACGGACATCTTCGGGATGCTTTTCGTTCAAGATCAGGGAATCTTGCGGACGCAGCAGCTGCGCCAGGAACCGCGGCGAGCCAGGGTAAAGTTGCGGTTCAGCCCCGACATTCACGGCCCGGACGGCGGCACGGTAATCGTTCAGCAAGGGGCTCTGGTCGGCAAAGGCCCGCACCACGCCCTGCGTGGACTCGCCAGTGCGTTGGGCATCAGCGCCAGCAAGATCATACAGCCCGCAGCCGGCATGGGTGTCGATCAAGGTCAGCGCGCTCTGCTTGTGCTGCAAGGCGCGCACAAGTGCGATCAGCAGGCTGTGCTTCACAACATCGGCGCTGTTGCCGGCATGGAAGGAATGACGATAGTTCATTATGACTCAATACCCTGGCGAACTGCCTCTGCATGAGCGGCAGGGCGCGCAAGCCGAGCGCCAGCCTTCCGAAGCAAGCAAACCACAGCCCGTATAGAGTCAGGCAAAAACCTTCAAAGCACTTCTGCGAGAGTTGGCCGAGCAAGAGGCCTTCCGAACACGGTGGGAGCCTTGGCTGGGATGCTGGGCTGGCGCGCCATGCAGAATGAAGATCAGAACAAATTTGAGGTAATGATTTTGATCTAGCCCAGCCTTTGGCGCGGGTGACCGGCCCCCACTGAGTGGTCCGTGCTAACCCCTGATCGCCGCCAGCAGCAGCTCGGGCACTGCCGGGTCCTCGATGGTCGGTGGAGTATCGAAGCGCTCGCCGTTGATGATCTTGCGCAGAAGGTTGCGCAGGATCTTGCCTGAGCGCGTCTTGGGCAATTGCGGAACGACATAAGCCGTCTTGAGCGCAGATACGGCACCCAGCTCTGCCCGGACCGCCGCAATAACCGCATCGTGAAGCGCCGCCGGGTCGTTCATCCCGGCCCTGGCAACGACGAAGGCCACTGGCACCATGCCCTTGATCGCATCGTCCGCGCCAATCACTGCGCATTCGGCAACACCGTCCTGGCTGGCGACGATCTGTTCCATCTGACCGGTCGACAGGCGGTGCCCGGCTACGTTGATGATGTCGTCGGTCCGGCCCATGATGTGCAGGAAACCTTCGTCATCGAAATACCCGGCATCGCCGGTTTCGTAGCGGCCGGGGAACGAGGCGAAGTTCTTCGCAAAGCCGGCGGGATTGTTCCACAGGCTGCGGAACGCGCCCGGCGCCAGCGGCTCGCGGATTGCCACGGCGCCGCTCTCCCCTGCAGGGACGGGCTGCCCATCCTCGCCCAGGATCGCGAATTCGTAGCCCGGTACGGGAAAGCCCGCGCTGCCGCGTTTGCGGCGCAGGTCCCCCAGGCCAAAGCAGCTTGCGACCCCGGGCCAGCCCAGTTCGGTCTGCCACCAGTGGTCGATCACGGGCAGGTCGCTTTGCTCTTCCAGCCAGGCGATGGTGTCGGGATCGGCGCGTTCGCCCGCCAGGAAGATCACCCGGCAATCCCCTGTGCCAATCTCCTTCAGGAAGCTGGCCTCCGGGTCTTCCTTGCGCACCGCGCGAATAGCCGTTGGTGCAGTGAAGAACGTCTTGACGCAGTGGCGGCTCATCACCCGCCAGAAGGTGCCTGGATCGGGCGTACCAATCGGCTTGCCTTCGAACAGGATCGTCGTTGCGCCGGCCAGCAGCGGGCCATAGACAATGTAACTGTGGCCGACGACCCAGCCCACATCGCTGGCCGCCCAAAACGGATCGCCGGCGCCGATGCCGTAGATGTTGGCCATTGACCAGGCCAGCGCGACCGCATGGCCGCCATTCTCGCGGACCACGCCCTTGGGCATGCCGGTCGTGCCTGAGGTGTACAGGATGTAAAGCGGATCGTCCGCCGCCAGTTCGGCGCACGGCGGAGTGGGATCAGTTTCGGTGGAGGCGAGCAGTTCTGCCCAGTCGTGCGCCGATCCCAGGTCTGCCACGGCCTGTTCGCGCTGAAGCAGGATCACGCTGTCCACCTGGTGCTGGGACAGGTCCAGCGCGGCATCGACCATTGGCTTGTAGGTGATCACCCTACTGCCTTCGATCCCGCAACTGGCGGTCAGCAGGACGCGGGGCGTGGCATCATCGATCCGCTTGGCCAGTTCCAGCGGGGCGAAGCCGCCAAAAACGACCGAATGGATCGCCCCCAGCCGCGCGCAGGCTAGCATGGCGAAGACCGTTTCGGGGATCATCGGCATGTAAATGATCACCCGGTCGCCCGTGGTAATGCCCTGCGCCACCAGCATGGCGGCGACACGGCCAACTTCGTGTTGCAGTTCGGCATAGGTGTACCGGCGCAGGGAACCTGTGACCGGGCTGTCATAGACCAGGGCCAGTGCGTCGCCGCGCCCGGCGGCAACGTGGCGGTCCAAGCAATTGTACGCGGTGTTGAGCGTGCCCCCTGCAAACCATCCACGCGCTTCGTCCCAGACGCGCTGCGGCGGCTTGATCCAGTCGATCGCCTCGGCCGCCCGCGACCAGAAGGCGTCACGGTTGTCGATGCTGTCGCGCCAGGCGCGCTGATAGGCCTCGCTCAAACTCCGCCTCCCGTTATCTGAAGGTTTTGGAAAGGATTACCAGGCCGGGTTCTCCATCAAATGGCTCCGGCGTAAAGCCCTTTTCGCGCTCAAGTTCGATGGCGGCGTGATTGTCGCGGCTTTCGATCGCGATCACCTGGCGCAGATTGCGCGCCTGGGCCTCGCGCCCAAGGAAATCGAGCAGCGCCCAGCCGACGCCCTTGCCCTTGTAATCGCTGCGGATCGAAACGGCGACCTCGCCGGTATCCATTGCCTTGTCGCAGGCGAGCAGCGCAGACCCGACAAGCAGCCCATTGGCCTTGTCGAAGGCGAGGAAGCTCTCGGACTGATAGTGATCGGCGTGAATCAGCGGGCTAAGTTGATCGTGACTGACGTGTTCGGCCGCTGCCAGGAAGCGGAACCGGCGGTCCTCGTCGGTGACCCGATCGAAAAATGCCGCAAGTGCGGCTTCGTCTGCTTCGCAGGCAGCACGCACATCAAGCAGAATGCCGGACCGGGTGTTGAGCTGGGTCATCATGGGATCCTCTATCAGTAGTTGCTGCGTGCTTGGCTGTGCAGAGCGCGCCGCGCCTTGATCGGGGTCAAGACGCGGCGCCTCTCTGGGGATCGATCAGTCGTCGATGTTCTTCCTGAAGGTTTCAGGCAGGAACAGCAGGCCGACGATCAGGGTCAGGCCAGCCACTACGATCGGATACCACAGGCCGTAGTAGATATCGCCGGTCGCCGCGACCATCGCGAAGGCAGTGGTCGGCAGGAAACCGCCGAACCAGCCATTGCCGATGTGATAGGGCAGCGACATCGAGGTGTAGCGGATCCGGCTGGGGAACAGCTCCACCAGCAGGGCGGCGATCGGGCCATAGACCATGGTGACCAGCAGGACGAGATAGAACAGCAGCGCAACGGTGAGCGGCTTGTTGATCTGGTCCGGATTGGCCTTGGCCGGATAGCCGGCGGCAGCCAGCGCAGCCTTGACCTCGGTGGTGAAGGCCTTGATCGCAGCCTTGCGCTCATCACCCGTCACCTGGGCCGGATCGGGCGCGGTGAAGGTCTTGTCGCCAATCTTGATCTGGGCGACCGTGCCGGCCGGAGCCTCTTGCGAAGTGTAGCTGACCGCCGACTTGGCAAGCAGCGCCTTGGCAATGTCGCAGCTCTTGCTGTCGAACTTGTTCTTCCCGACCGGATCGAACTGCAGCGAGCATTCGGCATCGTTAGTCACCACGGTGACCGGTGCACTGACCTGGGCCGCGGCCAGCTGCGGGTTCACCGCAGAGGTCAAGGCCTTGAAGGTGGGGAAGTAGGTCAGCACCGCCAGCGCGCAGCCAGCCATGATGATCCCCTTGCGCCCAATCTTGTCCGACAACCAGCCAAAGAAGACAAAGAATGGCGTGCCGAGTGCCAGTGCAACCGCGGTCAGGATGTTGGTGGTGGCCCCATCGACCATCAGGGTCTTTTCAAGAAAGAACAGGGCATAGAACTGGCCCGTGTACCAAACCACTGCCTGCCCGGCGACGGCACCCAGCAGAGCGATCAGCACCCACTTGGCGTTCTTCCACTGGCCGAAGGCTTCGGTCAACGGTGCCTTCGAAGTGGTCCCTTCCTCCTTCATCTTCTGGAAGACCGGGCTTTCGTTCAGTTGCAGGCGGATCCACATCGAAACCGCCAGCAGGATGATCGAAACCAGGAACGGCACGCGCCAGCCCCAGTCCTTAAAGGCTTCCTCGCCCACCAGATAGCGCGTGCCGATCACCACCAGCAGCGCCGCAAACAGGCCAAGTGTGGCCGTCGTCTGGATGAAGCTGGTGTAGAGACCGCGCTTGTTGTTAGGGGCATGCTCGGCCACGTATGTTGCCGCGCCGCCATATTCGCCGCCCAGCGCAAGGCCCTGAATCAGGCGCATGACAAGCAGCAGGATCGGGGCGGTCACGCCGATCGAGGCGTAGTTGGGCAGAGCGCCGACCACGAAGGTCGAAAGGCCCATTAGCCCCATAGTGACCAGGAAGGTGTTCTTGCGACCGACCATGTCGCCAATCCGCCCGAAAACCAGCGCGCCGAACGGCCGCACGGCAAAACCGGCGGCGAAGGCGGCCAGCGCAAAGATGAAGCCGGTCGTCTCGTTAACGCCAGAAAAGAACTGGGCGGAAATGATCGTGGCGAGCAGGCCGTAAAGATAGAAATCGTACCATTCGAACACCGTGCCGAGCGAACTGGCGGCAATCACCAGCTTCTCGTCCTGGGTTGCTTGATGGTGCTTTGGCAGGGCGGCCACCTCGGCCGCGCTGTTCTGGAACTCCATAATCCCTCTCCCTTCGTTATCCTTTAAAAGCTGTACTTGGCGACCACATCGAGGCGGTCGGTCGATCCGTTCGCACCGCTCACCAGCTCGCGCTGGCCGTAGCGGTATTCGATCCCCAGATCGATGTTCTTGACCGGCGAGTAGAACAGGTTGCCGGCAATGCTCCAGGCTTGCTTGTTGAAACCGGAAATGGTCGCTGCAACCAGGTTGTCGGAATAGTCGACTGACTGGAACGCGCCCATCAGGTTGGCCCGCACGCCCGGTGCCAGCGGCACGCGGAGCGCGCCGATCACTGCCAGCAGGCCAACCGATTCAAGTCGGTTGGTTGCGGGCACAAAGACCGCGTCAGGCGCGAAGTTCAGGCCCACGTAGCGGCCGATGTTGTGGCCATAGGTGATCATGATCCGGGCATCGCCGGTCTTCGCATCGTTGAGGAACAGCTTGCCCCCCGCGCTGATCCCGAACCCGCCGGTCTTGGCGCCCAGTCCGGCATTCTCAACCCGCACCTGGCGAACCAGCCCGGCCAGCGACAGTTCGCCGCGCTTGCCGGCCCATGCCAGGCGGGCGGCGACATCGGGCAGACGGTCATCGCCGTTCTCGGTCAACGTAGGCGAGCCGCTGTTCGCAGTGCCGCTTTCCGGATTCTCCAACGACAGGTGCAGCGTGGTGCCCGTGCCGACCGGCGCGCTATAGCGGATCAGCGGTTGCCGGACGAAGACCGTGCCTTCTGCCCCGCCAACGTAGTCGGTGCTCTCCGGGAGCGCCCCGGTGTACTGGAAGGTCGACCAATCCTGGCCGAAGGTCCAGCGGTCAACCTGCATGTAACCGCGGCGCAGCGCCGGGTTATAGCCATTGGTGGTGCGCTGCGATCCCTGCGTGCCGGGGGCGGTCTGGAAGTCGAATTCCAGATAGCCCTTGACCACGTGGTCCGAAATGCTGGTGTCAAGATTGAGCCAGAAGCGCGATTGCTTGGCCGTGAAATCGGTATCGTGCGCTGCCGGGGCGCCGCCAGTGGGGATCGCCTGGGGCAGGTAGAAATCGCGACCCAGCGAATTGGTTGCCACCTCGCCATCGCTGAACCGCGTGCTCGACCCGATCAGCTTGATGTAGCCGCCCAGGCGGACCTGGGTGTTGCCCGACTTGAAGCCATCGGCGACTGGCGCGGGGGCGGGTGCCGGCTTAGCTTCGACCACAGCGATCCGGCGCGTGGCATCGGCGGCCTGGCTTTCTGCGGTCCGGGCGCGGGCCTCAGCATCGGCGGCGCGCTGCTTCAACTGTTCGTTTTCGGCCTTCGCCGCGTCAAGATCGCCGCGCAGGCTGTTCAGCAGGCCTTCCAGCCGGTCCAGCCGCGCTTCGACCGATGCCGCCGGCCTGGCGGACGACTTGGCCAGTGCAGCCTGTGGTGAAATCAACGCCGATGCGGCCAGCAATCCGCCGATCAGCGCCCCCCCACCCTTCTTCATTGCACCCTCTCCTCCAATGCAGCCCAAGGTCGGACCTCGGGTCATTGGAACAATGCGGGCTATCCCGGTCGGGCAGCAGAGCGATCATGGTCTGATCTCTACGACCATGGTCTATGCTCGCATCGCGCAGCAGCTTTGGCTAGTAATCGTCCAAACGGCTCCGCGGCGGGAGCCAGGGCAGGAGTGAGGAATCTTGGGAATGGGCGAAGCAATCTATCCTGTGCCGCAGCAATGGGCCGATACCGCGCTGGTCGACGATGGTCGGTACCAGGAAATGTACCGTGCCTCGGTCGAACAGCCGGATGCATTCTGGCGCGCCGAAGCCCAGCGGCTGGACTGGATCAAGCCCTTCACGCGGGTTAAGGAAACCAGCTATCACGCCGCGGATTTTGGCATCAAATGGTTTGCCGACGGGACCCTCAACCTGTCCGCCAACGCGCTTGACCGGCACCTGGCGGAACAGAGCGATACCACCGCGATCATCTGGGAGCCGGACAGCCCAGATGAGCCTGCCCGCCACATCACCTATCGCGAACTGCATGCCGAGACCTGCCGCTTTGCGAACCTTCTGAAGGCTCGCGGCGTCAAGAAGGGCGACCGAGTCACCATCTACCTGCCGATGGTGCCGGAAGCTGCCGTGGCTATGCTGGCCTGCGCCCGGATCGGCGCGATCCATTCGATCGTGTTCGGCGGTTTCAGCCCGGATTCTCTCGCCAGCCGGATTCAGGACTGCGATAGCACCGTGGTGCTGACCGCAGACGAAGGGCTGCGTGGTGGCAAGGCCGTGCCGCTCAAGGTCAATGTCGATGAAGCCCTGACCAAGGTCAGCTCGGTCGATACCGTGATCGTGCTGAAGCGGACCGGGGCAGCCGTGCCGATGGTGGCCGGCCGCGATGTCGACTGGCACGAAGGTTGCGCCGTCCAGAGCGACCACTGCGAACCGGAGGAGATGAGCGCGGAAGACCCGCTGTTCATCCTCTATACCTCGGGTTCGACGGGCAAACCGAAGGGCGTGCTTCACACCACGGGCGGTTACGGCGTCTGGGCATCGATGACGCACCAGTACGTGTTCGATTACCGCCCCGGACAGGTCTACTGGTGCACGGCCGATGTGGGCTGGGTCACCGGCCACAGCTACATCGTCTATGGCCCGCTGATCAACGGCGCCACCACCCTGATGTTCGAAGGTGTGCCCAACTATCCCGATCCAAGCCGGTTCTGGCAGGTGATCGACAAGCACCAGGTCGAAATCTTCTATACGGCACCCACCGCGCTGCGCGCACTGATGCGCGAAGGCGATGATTTCGTGAAGCGGACCAGCCGCTCCAGCCTGCGCCTGTTGGGCTCGGTGGGCGAACCGATCAATCCCGAAGCCTGGGAATGGTATCACCGCGTAGTTGGCGATGGTCGCTGCCCGATTGTTGACACCTGGTGGCAAACCGAAACCGGCGGGGTGCTGATCAGCCCGCTGCCCGGCGCCACCGCCCTGAAGCCCGGTTCGGCAACCAAGCCGTTTTTCGGGGTTCAGCCGATGCTGGTCGACAACGATGGCGTCGAGATCCACGGCCCGGGCGAGGGCTGCCTGGTGATCAAGGACAGCTGGCCCGGCCAGATGCGCACCGTTTGGGGCGATCACGACCGCTTCTTCCAGACCTATTTCAGCACGTTCAAGGGGCTGTACTTCACCGGCGATGGCTGTCGCCGCGACGAGGACGGCTATTACTGGATCACCGGGCGGATCGACGACGTGATCAACGTGTCCGGGCACCGCATGGGCACGGCCGAGATCGAAAGCGCGCTGGTGGCCCATGCCAAAGTGGCCGAGGCCGCCGTGGTTAGCATGCCGCACGATATCAAGGGACAGGGCATCTATGCCTTCGTCACCACCAATGCCGATGTTGAGCCGGACGAAGCCCTGCGCAAGGAACTGGTCGCCTGGGTCCGGCACGAAATCGGCCCGATTGCCACGCCCGACGTGATCCAGTTCGCACCTGGTCTGCCCAAGACCCGTTCGGGCAAGATCATGCGCCGGATCCTGCGCAAGATCGGCGAGAACGACATCGGCAACCTGGGCGACACATCGACGCTTGCCGACCCGTCGGTGGTCGATCATCTTCTGGCCAACCGGCCGGGCGCCAACTGAGCGAGGACGCGCGCGTGGGCGGCACGGTCCTGATCGCCGACGATCACCCGCTGTTCCGTCAGGCCCTGTCGCTGGCGGTGCAGCGGGTTGCCCCCGAGGCCCGCATTGTCGAAGCTGGCACGCTAGCTACTGCATCGCGCGCAGTTGGCGAGGCAGAAGGCCTGCGGCTGATCTTGCTTGACCTTAAGATGCCCGGTGCGGTGGGCTATTCCGGCATTGCCCTGCTGCACGCCGAACGCCCCGAAGTCCCGATTATCGTGGTGTCCAGCGCCGAAGGCGAAAGCGCGGCGAAAGAGGCGCGGGCATTTGGCGCGATCGGCTTCCTGCGCAAGGATACCGACCTTTCGGCAATTGAAGCCGCGATCGCACGCGCGCTGCACACGGGCACCGTGCCGCCACCGCCAGTGCCTGCGCCCGATCAGCCGGAGGACGGTGTGCGCCAGACCATAGCCGGGCTGACTCCGACGCAGCTCAAGGTTCTGCTGGCTGTACTGGAAGGCCAGCTAAACAAGCAGATCGCCCATTCGCTCGGGATGAGCGAGGCAACGGTCAAGGCGCACATGACTGCGATCATGCGCAAGCTGGATGTAAGCAACCGCACTCAGGCGGCCCTTGTGGCGCGCTCGCTAGGGCTTGACCTCAAGCACTGACGCTTCGGCCAGAAACCGGGCGATCCGGCCCGGGTCGGCAGGTTTAGACAGGATTTCCACCCCCATGGCCCGCGCCCGCTGTCGCATTTCGGGCGCGGATTCAGCCGTGACGAGCCGGACCGGCAGGCCGGGCCGGCGGTCACGCAGCGCCGCGATCAGGGTCAGCCCGTCTTCGCCATTGTCCAGCTGGTAGTCCGCCAGCACGGCATCGACTGAGTCCGACTGCTCCAGCGCCCCGGCCACGCCTGTCATGCCGATCGGCCTATGTCCCATCCCTTGAAGCAGGGCGCTCGTCGCCTCGACAATCAAGGGGTCGTTATCGACCACCAGGACCGTCATTGGGCCCGCCAGCGACGGAGGGGCAGTTTCGGGCAGTGGCGCCTTACCTGCCTGGTCCGCCGCCACAGCGGGCAGACCGAAGCTGAACCTGCTGCCACGTCCGGGCTTTGACGCCACACTGATCCGCCCGCCCAGCAGCCGCGCGATCCGGCGAACCAGCGCCAGACCCAGGCCCAGCCCTTCCACTTCCACCTCGCCCAGGCGGGTGAACTCTCCAAACGCCGTCTCAACCCGGTCCGGGGCAATGCCAACCCCGCTATCGACTACGTCAATCCGCCAGTTCTGTCCGCGCCGCCGCACACCCACCACAATGCCGCCGCGCTGGGTATATCGTACGGCATTGGTCAGGAGGTTCTGCATGACAGAGCGCAGCAGTGCGGGATCGGTGTGGACCGTCCCCGTTCCAGGCACCGGCCCTAGGCGCAAGGACAGTCCCTTTTCTTCCGCCAGCGGCCGGAAGCTGTCGACCAGGTCGGCCAGGAAGGCCAGGAGGTTGACCGGCTCGGGCCGCGGCGTCACCCCGCCGGCATCAAGTCGGGAAATGTCGAGCAGGGCCCGCAGCAGGTCCTCGGCCGCGACAATCGCGCTTTCAACGCGGCGAACCAGCTGGCGCGGGCGTTCGTCCACCTCGCGGTCCAATGCGGCAGCAAATAGCCGCGCGGCATGAAGCGGCTGGAGCAGGTCATGGCTGGCAGCAGCGAGGAAGCGGGTCTTTTCGGAATCGGATTCGGCCAGCCGGCGATTGGCCTCGGACAGGTCACTGGTCCGCTCGGCAACGCGGTGTTCCAGTTCATCCAGCGTGCGCTGCAGTTCCTCGCGCACGCGGGCTTCCTCGGTAATGTCGATGAAGCTCATGACATAGCCGCCACCCGGCATCGGGCCGCCGACAGTCTTGATCACCCGCCCGTCGCTGCGATGGCGCTCGAAACTATGCTCCAGGCCCCGGCGTAGGTGGCCAAGCCGCTTCTGGACGTGGAATTCCACGTCGCCGGGGCCGAAATCGCCGCGCCGGGCATTGTGCCGGATCAAGGTGGCCACCGGAACTCCGGCCCGCACCATGCCGGGCGGATAGTCGAACAGTTCAAGATAGCGCGAATTCCACGCAACCAGGTTCATTTCGGCATCAACCACGCTGATCCCGGCATCGATGTTCTCGAATGTGGCGGCCAGCAGCTGGCGCGAAAAACTAAGGCTTTGGCCGCCCTTGTCGAGCACGCGGGCGACCTCGACCAAGCTCATCGTCCCACCGGCCAGCGCCGAGGTGACAAGCGCCCGGGCGGAAGAGGTCCCAACCACGCTAGCGATCAGATCGCGCGCCTTGCTGGCCGATCGACGGTCGATCGGCACGCCCTTGCGGGCATGGGGAAACACTTCGGCAACGCGCTCGCGGCCGACGAAGCTGGCGGTCAGTTCGGCCAGTTCTGCCAGGTCCGCAACCGGCCTTTGCCCGCGCAGGAAGCCCGGCAAGGCGGGCGCCCCCATGCCCCGCGCGGCAAGCAGGCCGTAAACCGCAAGGTTCGCACCAAGGCTCCACAGCACGCCGTGGACGATCGGCGATGCACCGCCGATGCCGAACAGACGCAACGGATCGATCAGCGTGCCGCCCAGTGCATTCAGCGCGGCTTTGGGCAGCACCGGCGGCAGGGCCAGGGTATAGAACCACAGCGCCAGCCCCGTTGCCAGGCTGGCGCGTGCCGCCACCGGATCACGGTTACCGCGGTAAGTTGCCATAATCAGGTGCGGGGTGAACTGGGCCATTGCGGCAAAGGCGATGAGCCCGATCGAAGCGAGCGAGTTGGAAGGCGATAAAAGCAGCGCCCAGGCCAGCGCGAGCAGCATGATCCCCAGGATCGAGGCGCGGCGCACTTGCAGCATCCGGCGTCCGATCGCGCCGTCCTGCGCGGCCGCGCGGCTTCGAAGGACGCTGGGGAATGCCAGGTCGTTCGAAACCATCGTGGCCAACGCGGTGGAATCGACAATCGCCATCGATGCCGCCGCGCTGACACCGCCAATCAACGCGGCGGCAAGGGCAAAGCTGCTGGCGGTTTCGGCCGGCAGGGCCAGCACATAAAGGTCCGGCGATACCGATGGCCCCACCGCCACGATCCCGGCCAGCGCGATCGGCAGGACCAGCAATGCCATGGCAGCGAGATAGGCAGCAAGGCCAAAGCGCGCCCGCACCAGGTCCCGCGGCCCCTGTGCTTCGGCCAGTCCCATGTAGAATTGCCGCGGCAAGGCGATGATCGCCATGGTCGAAATCAGGAAAATCACCGCCACTTCAATTGTCAGCCGACCTGGCGCGAACCGTTCGGCCAGCTGGGCAACGCCTTGCTGCAGGGCGGGTCCCTCCAGCGCAGTGAAGACCATGCCGCCAGCGACCAGCGCAACCACCGCCAGCGCCGCAACCTTGATCAGCGATTCCAGGCCGATCGCATAGACCAGCCCCTCGCTCCGCCCGGCCAACTCATAGCGCCGGGCGCCGAAGGCCGCGGCAAAAAGCGCCAGCAGCAGCGCCGACACCACCATTACCGCCGTTTCGACAGGCTGCCCTGATACGATCGTCATGGCGCTGCCGATCGAACGGAGCTGCAGTGCGACATAGGGGATGGAGCCAAGCAGCGCGGTCATCGTGACGAGCCGTGCGATTACCACGTCGTTGCCGAAGCGGGCGGCGATGAAATCGGATACGGTACCGGCCTGCTCCTGCGCGACGGCATCGGACAGCCGCTGCAGAAAGCGCGGCGCGGCCAGCAGCAGAACAATCGGAGCGATGTAAATCGGCAGGTACGACCAGCCATCGCGCACAGCGCTGCCGACAGCCCCGTAAAAGGTCCAGCTGCTGCAATAGACCCCCAGTGCAAGGGTATAGGTAACATGGCGCAGGCGCGGGCGGTTCTGCGGCCGCCCCCCGCGCCGCTCGACCAGGCTGGCCAGCACAAACAGCACCGCAATCAGCGCCAAGGCCAGAATTGCCGCAACCCGCAGGCTCACGCCGGACATCCCCCTCCGCCCGGGCCGCTCGTCAGGCCTCGATGCAGTCCCCTAGACTAGCCATTTCGGATGGCAGGCCAAGGGCAAAATGGATGGGAAAGCTGATCGATTAACAAGCTGATTCAGATGGCGCGCCCGGCAGGACTCGAACCTGCTGCCTCAAGATTAGAAGTCTCGCGCTCTATCCAGATGAGCTACGGGCGCGCGCCGTGCATTCCATAGGCGGGGTTTGCGCGGGGCGCAAACCGGGTTAGGCAGCGAAAATGAGCATCAATCTCACTCAGCTGGACGGACAGGCCGGCGCCCGTCGCCACTTCCGCTATTTCGATTACGTGATGGCGGCCTTCGTCGCGATCCTGCTGCTGTCCAACCTGATCGGGGCAAGCAAGCTGGCCACGCTGGGCGGCTTCACTTTTGGTGCGGGGATCCTGTTCTTCCCGGTCTCCTATGTGATCGGCGACGTGCTGACCGAGGTTTATGGCTATGCCAATGCCCGCCGCTGCCTGTGGATGGGCTTTGCCGCCATGCTGTTCATGGCCTTCATGAGCTATGTCGTTGTCGCCATGCCGCCCGCCGCCGGTTGGGAGGGCCAAGCCGCTTATGAAAGCGTGTTCGGCAGCACTTGGCGGATTGTTGCTGCTTCGGTGATAGCGTTCTGGGCCGGGGAGTTCGTCAACAGCTTCGTCCTTGCCAAGATGAAGATCCTGACCAAGGGCAAGGCATTGTGGAGCCGCACGATTGGCTCGACCTTCTTCGGCCAGGCGGTCGATAGCCTGATCTTCTATCCGATCGCATTTCTGGGCATCTGGACCACCCAGCAGGTGCTGACAGTTATGGTCACCAACTGGTTGCTGAAAGTGCTGTGGGAAGCACTGCTCACCCCGGTGACCTATGGCGTGGTCGGCTGGCTCAAGCGCCGCGAGGGAGTTGAGGTCTTCGACGAGGGGACCGACTTCTCGCCCTTTGCCAAGGCCAAATCGGTCTGAATTTTTCCGGTGGTCGGCCCCGTCCTGCTGCGGACGGGGCCTCACCGGCGATCATCAATCGGCGATGAGGCCGATTGCGAGGTAAATCAACACCAGGCTGCCGAAACCCAGGATCGTGCCGACAACCCAGCCCAAGCGGACCAGCGTGACATCGACGTTGAAGTAGTCGGCAATTCCGGCGCTTACGCCCATGAACTTGCCATTGGCCTTGTTGAGACGAAAGCCGGTGGCGGATGCGCTGTCGTTGCGCGAACGATCGAGCGGGCTCATCAGGCAACAACTCCGACATAGGCGCTGGTGCGGGCCTGGGCCTGGCTGGGCATCGAGACAGTAGCACCGATCAGGGCGAGTGAGAGCGCAAAGGCCGACACGGCGGCAGTGAAGCGAGCGGGCAATTGCGAGAGACCAGACATTGCCATTTCCCTTTCCATTTAAACCATCCGCCGGACCATTCCTGCGGATACCACAATGGTTGCAGGGCCCGTGCCAGTTTTGAAAAATGGCGGAAAATCGGGATTATTAAGTTCGCACTAGAAATTTTCCGCAGGATGAATGCCATGTTTTGGGGAAATTCACCAACTCTCTGGAACGGCACCGAGGGTGACAGCAAGCAGCCATCAGACTATCGCCACTGCAATGGCGCTTGACCGGATCACCCTCACGAACTTCCGCAACCATCCGGAAACCCGGCTGGCCGGCACCGCCCAGTTCAATCTGTTGGTAGGCGAGAATGGTGCCGGCAAGACCAACATACTGGAGGCGCTCTCGCTGCTTGCCCCGGGGCGCGGATTGCGGCGTGCGGCCTTGACCGATCTACCAAGCCAGAGCGGTGATGGCGGCTGCGCGGTCAGCGCCGAGCTGGATGGCGGGGTCCAGCTGGGCACCGGCATTCGCCCCAACCGCCCTGGCCGTCGCATTGCGCGCGCTAGCGGAGCGGAAATCCCGGCATTGGGCCTATCAGAGTGGTTATCAATTGGATGGCTGACCCCGGCGATGGACCGCCTGTTCAGCGAAGGCGCAGGGGCGCGGCGACGGTTCCTTGACCGGCTGGTCCTCGCGCTGGAGCCCGGCCACGCCAAGAATGCCGCGCGAATGGAGAATGCCCTGCGCGAGCGCAACCGACTGCTGGGCGAATTGGCCGAGCCTGATCCGGCCTGGCTCGAAGCACTGGAAAGCCAGTTGGCCGAAGCGGGGGCGTTGGTGGCACAGGCACGGGTACGGCTGGTTGCGGCTTTGTCCGAACGGCTTGCCACACTGCCCGAGGCCCCCTTTGCCCGCCCCGAACTGGCCTATCAGCCCGGCGGGCCGCTGAATGCAGCGGAATTGGCGGCGGAGCTGGCCAGTACCCGGCGGCGTGACCGCGCAGCGCAGCGCACCCTGACCGGTCCCCACCGTGATGAGCTGTTGGTAACCATGGCCGGCAAGGGGCAGCCGGCAAGTGCATGCTCCACGGGCGAGCAAAAGGCGCTGCTGATCGCGATCACCCTGGCCCATGCCGACCTGTTGCAGGACAGCCGTCCGGCGCTGCTGCTGCTGGACGAAGTCGCTGCCCACCTCGATCCGCTGCGCCGCACCGCATTGTTCGACCGGCTCCGCGCCGGACGGGCGCAGATCTGGCTCACCGGTACCGAGCTCGCTCCGTTCGAGGCGATTGCAGCCGAAGCGTCCGTTTGGCGGGTCAGGGACGGCTCGGTGGAGCGCCAGGGCTAGCCAGTTCGGGCAGCGCCCCGGCTACCTTGTCCACCGTTGCTGCAACCATCAGATCGATCCCCGGCAGGGTCGGGTGGATCCGGTCGGCCTGGATCAGGTCCGGCCGATCGATCAAGGGCTGGAGAAAGAACGGCACCAAGGCCGCACCATGTTTCTTTGCCAACGCCGGATAGATCGGATCGAACTTGCCGCGATAATCCGCCCCCAGATTGGGCGCCGCAAGCATTCCCATCAGCACCACCGGAATGCCGCGCGCCGTCAGCTTGGACAGCAGCTCATCCAGGTTCTTGCGGGTCGCCTCGGGCGGCAGGCCGCGCAGCATGTCATTGCCGCCCAGACTGATGATCACCAAGGCCGGAGGCTTGGGCTGGCTGTTCAGCGTGAAATCGAGCCGGCCCAGCCCGCCCGCAGTCGTATCGCCAGAAACTCCGGCGTTGGTGATCCGAGCATTGAGGCCGCGGGCGCGCAGCGCTGCTTCTAGCCGCGCCGGATAGGATTGGCCGGGTTCCAGGCCGTAGCCGGCGAACAGGCTATCTCCCAGAGCAACGATCCGCAATTCATCGCCCATAACAGGCAGGTCTGGCGCTGGACTGTTGCGCTGCTGGGGCGGCGGCGCGGCCGGCTCACCAGAGCCGCAGGAACCCAGCACAAAGGCTAGCGCGAGAGGGCTTGCAACTAGCGCTGCGGATTTCCATTTCATGCCGGAAGGTTCCTTCAATTCGTTTCCCCCTAGCTATGGCCAATCGCTGAAGTGACAAGCCCCCAATCGGCGATCACCGCCACTAACCTTACTCTCAGCCTCGGATCCGGCGAGGCGGCAGTCGAAATCCTGCGCGGTATCGACCTGACCTTGCCGCAGGGCCAGACCTTGGCGCTGCTTGGCCCCTCAGGCTCGGGCAAGAGCTCGCTGATGGCGGTCCTTTCGGGGCTGGAGCGGGCTAGTGCCGGGGCGTTGGACGTGGCGGGTGCCAACTTTGCCGCACTAAACGAAGATGCGCTGGCCGCCGCGCGCCGCGGTCGGATCGGTATCGTGTTGCAGGCCTTCCACCTGTTGCCGACCATGACCGCGCTCGAAAACGTCATGACGCCAATGGAACTGGCCGGGATAGAAGGCGCCCGCACCCGCGCTGAGGCTGAACTGACCGCCGTTGGCCTGGGCCACCGCCTGAGCCATTACCCATCGCAGCTTTCGGGCGGCGAGCAACAGCGTGTCGCCATTGCCCGCGCGCTTGCCCCGCGCCCCGCACTTGTCTTTGCCGACGAACCAACTGGAAACCTTGATGCCGCGACTGGGGCGGGGATAGTTGACCTGCTCTTCGCCCGCCGCGCCGAAGCCGGTGCGACGCTGGTGATCATAACCCACGATCCGGCCCTGGCCGAGCGCTGCGAACGCGTGGTCACCCTGGCTGATGGCCGGATCGCGAGTGACACCGCCGCGTGAACGATACGCCCCTGCCTTGGTCCACCGCCTGGACAATTGCCCGGCGCGATCTTTCGGCCCGGTTCCGCGGCCTGCGGCTGCTGCTGGCCTGTCTGTTCCTCGGTGTCGGTGCCCTCGCCGCGATTGGCACGCTTACCGGAGCGATTGAAGGTGAGTTGAAGTCGCGCGGGCAGACAATCCTGGGCGGCGATCTGCAGGTCGAGGTCTGGCAGCGTAGTGCCAGTGCAGCTGAACGTGCCGAATTGGAAGCGCTAGGGCAGGTATCAGGCGGCATTCGGCTGCAAGCCATGGCTTCGAGCGGCGAAACCGTCGTGCCGATAGAGCTGAAGGCGGTCGATGCCCAGTGGCCGCTGGTCGGGCGCCTGACATTGCAAGATGGACGCAAGGTAGGGGCACCAGAACCGGGCACCGCCTGGGTTTCACCGGATGCCCTGGCCCGGCTTGAACAGCAAAACGGCGGCACCTTCACCCTTGCCGGCCAGACGCTCAAGATCGCTGGTGTCATCGCCGATGAGCCGGACCGGCTCAGCGAAGGCTTCGCGCTTGGCCCGACGGTGATCGTCGCGGATGGATTTCCCGAAGCTGCCGGTCTGACTGCGCCGGGCGCGATGTATCGCAGCAAATATCGTCTGCTGCTGCCCCAGGATCGCGATCCGGTGGCGACCATCGATCTGCTCAAGGCCAAATTCCCCACCTCTGGCTTCACCTATCGCCAGCGCGACAAGGCTGCGCCGGGCGCCGACCGCTTCGTGTCGCGGATGGGCGAATTCCTGGTGCTGGTCGGGCTTACCGCCATGGCGATTGCCGGGATCGGGATTGGCGGCGGGGTTTCCTCGTATCTCGAAGCGCGCCGCAACAGCATCGCCACCTTGAAGGTCCTGGGGGCAACCAGCCAGGACATTACCCGGATCTATCTGCTGCAATTGCTCGCCGCCACCATGGCCGGCAGCCTCGCCGGCCTCGCCGCAGGGGTGCTGGTCATGCCGGCACTGGGCAAGGCGCTGGGCGCCTTGCTGCCGGTGGCGCCCGGCTTCGTGTTCGACTGGGCCGCACTCTTGCGTGCCGCCGCCTATGGCCTGCTGGTCGGGCTGGTTTTTGCCGCCCCGCCCCTTATGGCTGCACGCCGATTTCCGGCGCTGGCGCTGCTGCGCGCGCGGGTCTCTCCCTTGGCAGGCCAATGGCGGGAGGCCGCGTGGCCGGTGGGCCTGGGCTTTGCCGCGATCATCGCCCTCACCCTTGCCAGCGCAGCGCAATTGCCGGTGACCGCCGGCTTCCTGGCCGGGGCGATCGTGGTTCTGGGCTTGCTTGGCCTGCTGGGCTGGGCCCTGCGCCAGATCGCCGCCCGGCTGCGCCGCCCGCAGCGACCGTTGCTGCGCCTTGCGCTGTCGAACCTGCACCGCCCCGGCGCACAAACCGGCGCACTGGTAACCGCGCTGGGCTTCGGACTGTCTGCTTTCGTGCTGCTGGCGGTGGTCCAGACCAGCCTGGAAGCCAATATCGCCAGCCGGGTACCCCAGCGCGCGCCCGACTATTTCATGCTCGACCTACCCCGCGATCGTGCCGCAGAAATGGAGCGGATCGTGCTGCAGGCCGCCCCCCAGGCCAAGGTCCGCCAGGTGCCAGCGCTACGCGGGGCAATCCTGGCCTATGGTCCCGAAAGCGCAATGACCCGCGTCGCTGATCTCAAGGAAATCCCAGAGAACGCATGGCCGCTGCGCGGTGAGCGCGGGCTGACCTATTCCGCCACCCTGCCAGAGGGCAATTCGCTGACCGCCGGCGAATGGTGGCCGAAGGACTACAGCGGTGAGCCCTTGGTCTCGGTTGATGAGGAGCTGGCAAGGGCCATCGACCTTAAGATCGGTGACAAGATCACCATTGGCGTGCTTGGCGTTGAACGTAGCGCCCGGATTGCCTCGCTCCGACGGATCGACTGGGATTCGATGGGCTTCAATTATGTGCTGGTCTTCTCGCCCAATACCCTGGCCGATGCCCCGCATAACCTAGCTGCGACAATCGACCTGCCGGCTGCGGCAGACCGGACCAAATTGCTCCCACAACTGCTTAGGGCCTTCCCGGCGAGTTCGGTGATCGAAGTGGGCGGCGTGCTGAAGCAGGCGCGTGAATTGCTCAATCAGGTTTCGACTGCGATCCTGGCTGCTGCATCGGTCGCGGTCCTGGCCGGCATCGCCGTGCTGCTGGGGGCGATCGCCGCAGCGCGGGCCAGCCGCCTTTACGATAACGTGGTGCTGCGCGTGCTGGGGGCCAGCCGGCGGCAATTGCTGCTGCTCCAGCTGGCCGAATATGGCCTGCTCGCCCTGCTGTTGGCCGGGGTTGCGCTGGTGCTGGGTTCGGTAATCGGCTGGCTGGTAATCGTGCAGCTGTTCGATTTTGCCTGGTTGCCCAAGTGGCCGCAGGTTCTGGCGGTGCTGGGCGCGGGCCTGGCCATGACCGTGGCCTTCGCGCTGGCCGGATCTTTGCCGCTGCTGCGGGCCAAGCCGGCGCAAGCCTTGCGCGAACTGTGATTTTGGCGGTTGAACCCGCGCGGCAAAGGCCTACATCCCAGCCATGTTTATCGAGACCGAAACCACCCCGAATCCAGCCACGCTGAAATTCCTGCCCGGGCAGGACGTGATGGCAACTGGCACTCGTGACTTCCGCGACGAGGAAGATGCCGCGGCATCGCCGCTGGCCGAAGCGCTGTTCAGCCTGGGCGATGTGACGGGCGTATTCTTTGGCCGCGATTTCGTCTCGGTTACCGCCGGACCGGGGGTAGAGTGGTCGGGACTCAAGCCGCAAGTCGTGGCAATCCTGCTCGATCACTTCGTCAGCCAAGCCCCGCTGTTTCACCCCGTTTCCGGCAACGGAATCGCCGTTCCGGCTGATGACGATGTCGATTATGGCGATGATCCAGCCGATGCCGACGTGGTTGCCCAGATCAAGGAACTGCTGGAAACGCGCATTCGCCCGGCCGTTGCCAACGATGGTGGGGACATCGCCTATCGTGGATTCCGGGATGGCGTGGTCTATCTGACTATGCAGGGGGCCTGCTCGGGCTGCCCATCGTCAACTGCCACGCTCAAGCAGGGAATCGAAGGACTGCTCAAGCACTACGTGCCCGAAGTCAGCGAAGTCCGCGCGGCCTGATCCGCGCCATTACCAACAGGGGAAATCTACCATGTCGCAACTGCTCAGCGATGCTGCGCTCGACCAGCTGTTCCGCACGGCGCGCAGCTATAACGGCTATCTGGACAAACCGGTCAGTACCGAACAGCTCCACGCGATCTGGGACCTGCTAAAGATGGGCCCGACCAGTGCCAACCAGCTGCCAGCCCGCTTTGTATGGTGCACCACCGATGATGCCAAAGCCAAGCTGGCCGCCTGCGCCATGCCCGCCAATGGCGAGAAGATCCTGAAGGCCCCGGTATCGGTCATCATCGCCATGGACATCGAATTCCACGAAAACCTGCCCTGGCTGTTCCCACATGCCGATGCCAAGGCATGGTTCAGCGGCAGTGCCGAATTCCGCGAACGTTCAGCCTTCCTGAACACCTCGCTGCAGGCTGCCTATTTTATCATGGCTGCACGCAGCCTTGGGCTTGATACCGGGCCGATGACCGGCTTCGCAAACGATGCCGTCGATGGCGCGTTCTTGGCCGACACACCTAACTTCAAGTCGGTGATGATCTCGACCCTGGGCTATGGCGATCCAGCCTCGATCTTCGATCGCAGCCCGCGTCCCGATTTCGACACTTTCAATCGGGTTGCCTAACGCGCTACGTTCTGGCGCCATGCGCACCCTTGTCATCGATAGCGCGACCGAAGCCTGCTCGGTTGCCTTACTGGACGGCCCAGCCCTAGTCGCGGGCGAATGCCGGCTGCTGGGGCGCGGCCACGCCGAGGCGCTGGTGCCGATGATTGCCGCCCTGCCCGGCAAGGGCCGCGCTGACCGGATTGCCGTTGCCCTTGGCCCGGGCAGCTTCACCGGGGTGCGGGTTGGCCTGGCGGCGGCGCGTGCGCTGGCGCTGGCCTGGCAATGCGATCTGGTTGGCTATCCTACCCTGGCCCTGGTCGCTGCCATGGCGCGCGAACAGGCCGGGGCACAGCCCTGCGATGTTGCGATGACGGGCGGGCACGGGGAATGGTTCGTCCAGTCGTTCGGCGCCGATGGTCTCCCGCTGCGCGAACTGGCCTCACTTGGCCCTGACGCGGCTGCGGCGGGCACCTTTGCAACCCTTGTCGCAGGAAGCCAGGCCGAAGCGCTCGTCGCCCGGCGTGGCACCGGCCGCGCACTGGCGCTCCATCCGGATGCACAGCGCTTTGCCTTGCTGCCGCCGGCACTGCTTCGCCCTGCTGACCACCCGCTTTATGGCCGGGCTCCTGATGCCCGCCTGCCTGCTGCATGATGGCGCCGGCTGACGATATCGACCGGATCATGGCGGTCATGCAAGCCGCCTTCGACCCCGCCTATGGAGAGGCCTGGAGCCGCCGCCAGGTGGAGGACGCGCTGCTGGTCGGCAATTGTCATTATCGCATTGCCGAAGTTCTAGAAGAGCCCGCTGGCTTTACCTTGTCACGCTATGGCTTTGAAGAAGAGGAATTGCTGCTGATAGCGGTTTCACCGGATTTTCGCCGCCGCGGGATCGGCGAAACGTTGCTGCGTGATTGCAAGGCCGACGCAAAACTGCGCGGTGCCCGGCAACTCTTACTCGAAATGCGCAGCGATAATCTTGCAGTCCATCTCTATCGCCAAAGCGGCTTTGTCGAAATTGGCGCGCGAAAGAATTACTATCGCACGCCTTCGGGTGCTCGACTGGATGCAATTACCTTTGCTTGTCCTCTTTAGTTAATAATTTGTGGTAAGCGCGCCAGATCGAACAGATTTTAAACGTGAATTTTCTTGAGATTTCGATGTTTTCATCGTAGCATACGCGCTGGCCAGTCTGTGGGGCTAGCCAACAGTCAGAAGACAGATGGTCGCCTAAAGAAAGGACCCGGGTCATGGATATGCCGCAAGCAGATTTGAATGAAACGCTGATTACACTTACTTCGGATATTGTTGCTGCTCATGTCAGCAATAATTCTGTTTCTGTGGATGACGTCCCGACACTGATCACCAAGGTCTATGGCGCGCTCGCAGAGCTGGGCCAGACTGCTGCACCAGTTGTCGAGGAAGCACCCAAGCCTGCTGTCTCGATCCGCGCTTCGGTCAAGCCTGACCATATTGTCTGCTTGGAAGACGGCGTGAAGCTCAAGATGCTGAAGCGCCACCTGATGACCCATTACAACATGACCCCGGATCAGTATCGGACGCGCTGGAACCTGCCCGCCGACTATCCGATGGTTGCCCCGGACTATGCCGAAAAGCGCCGCGAACTCGCCAAGAAGATCGGCCTGGGCCGCAAACCCGGCCAGAAGCGCGGCCGCAAGCCCAAGGCCAAAGCCTGAGGCCGGATAAGTCCGCCACGCGCGGTTGAAGAATCGTCCCGCCGGGTTCATACCCGGTGGGACTTTTCATTTACGGAATCCTTCGTGCACCAGCAGATCGACATCGAAGCGCTTTGTGCGGAACGTGGCCTCCGGATCACGGAGCAGCGGCGCGTAATTGCCAAAGTGCTGTCCGAAAGCACCGACCATCCGGATGTCGAGAAGTTGCATGAGCGGGCTGTTGCAGTCGACCCACGCATTTCGATCGCGACTGTCTATCGCACGGTGCGGTTGTTCGAAGAGGCGGGCATTCTCGATCGCCACGATTTTGGCGATGGCCGCGCCCGCTATGAAGCCGCCCCGGAAGCGCACCACGATCACTTGATCGATGTCGAAACTGGCAAGGTCATCGAATTCGTCGATCCAGAGCTTGAAGCCCTGCAGCGCCAGATCGCGGAAAAGCTTGGCTATCGCCTGGTTGACCACCGCATGGAGCTTTACGGGGTGCGGCTTGGCCGCGAGGGGCAGTAAGATTTCATGGCAATCGCGCTAAGCCAGCCGCGCCAGCTTTCACTTGCCGGCTGGATTCGCGTTTCGCTGCGACTGATGGTGATGCTCGCGCTATTGCTGGTTTGCGTCGCCGCCTATTACCTGGCCAGACCCTTCACCCGGCATAACCCGGTCCCGCGGTTCTTTCTGGCCGGAGTTGGCGCAATCGCCGGAATGCGGCTTCGCACCCGGGGCGAAAAGGTCCACCGCGGGGCATTCCTGCTCGCCAACCACGTCTCGTGGCTGGATATTCCGGCCATCGCCGCAACCACTGGCAGCGCCTTTGTCGGCCATGATGGCCTGGCTTCGATGCCGCTGCTGAAGTGGCTGTGCAAAATGAACGACACGGTCTTTGTTGCCCGGCACGATCGCAAAAGTGTTGCCCGGCAGGTTGAAGACGTACGCACGGCCATCCGCGATACTGGGGCGCTGACGATCTTTCCCGAAGGCACGACCAGCGATGGCACCGGCTTGTTACCGTTCAAGAGCTCGCTGCTATCAGCCTTGGAGCCCCTGCCCGACGGTATAGCAGTTCAGCCGGTGCTGCTCGACTTTGGCCCGGAAGCTGCGGATATTGCCTGGGTGGGGGAAGAGCACGGGGTCGATAACTTCCTGCGCCTGCTAGCCCGCCGCCGCCCGATTGCGCTGACCATCCACTTCCTGCCCATTCTGAGCGGTGCGGAGCTGACCAATCGCAAGGCCATTGCCCAGGCCGCACGCGAAGCAATCCAGGCCCGACTTAACGGATAGCGCTTCAAAAGCCGCGTATTTTGGCGTATCGGCGCGCGCCATGGACCCCACATCGCCCCCCAGAACCTTCCGGGTTAAAAGCTTCGGCTGCCAGATGAACGTCTATGACGGCGAACGCATGGCCGAACTGCTGGGCGAGCAAGGCATCATGCCCGCACCCGAGGGCGAGGAAGCCGATCTGGTGGTCCTCAACACCTGCCACATCCGCGAAAAAGCCGCTGAAAAGGTTTATTCGGACATCGGCCGCCTGCGCCGCGAAGATGGCACCAGCCCGCTGATCGCTGTTGCCGGCTGTGTCGCACAGGCCGAGGGCGAGGAAATCATGAAGCGCGCACCGGCGGTGAGCATGGTGGTTGGGCCACAAGCCTATCACCGCCTGCCGGGAATGATCGCCGAGGCGGTTGAAGGACGCCGCGCAGTCGATACCGACATGCCGGCCGAGACCAAGTTCGATTCGCTCCCGGCACGGCGCAAGGTTGGCCCCAGTGCTTTCCTGACCGTGCAGGAAGGGTGCGACAAGTTCTGCACCTATTGCGTCGTTCCTTATACCCGTGGCGCCGAAGTTTCTCGACCTTTTGCAAACCTCATTGAGGAAGCAAGGAAACTGGTGGATTCCGGTGCGTGCGAGCTCACCCTGCTTGGCCAGAACGTCAACGCCTGGCGGGATGAGAGCAATCGCGGCCTGGAAAAGCTGATCGAAGCACTGGCCGCGATCCCGGGGCTCGCCCGCATCCGCTACACCACCAGCCACCCCAACGACATGACTGACGGGCTGATTGCCGCGCACCGCGATGTGCCGCAGCTGATGCCGTTCCTGCATCTGCCCGTACAGGCGGGGAATGACCGCGTGCTGAAAGCCATGAACCGCAGTCACACGGCGGAAAGTTACCTGCGCGTGCTCGATCGGGTCCGCGCGGCCCGGCCGGACATCGCCTTGTCTGGCGATTTTATCGTTGGCTTCCCCGGCGAAACCGATGCCGAATTTGAAGATACGATGCGACTGGTCGAACGGGTGGGCTATGCCCAGTGCTTCAGCTTCAAATACTCTGCCCGCCCCGGCACTCCCGCAGCAACCATGGACGATCAGGTGCCGCCCGCGGTAATGGATGAGCGCCTGCAACGGCTCCAGGCCGCGCTCCATGCCAGCCAGAATGCCTTCAACCAGGCCACCATCGGCAGGCGCTGTACCGTCCTGGTCGAACGAAAGGGACGCCATCCAGGCCAATGGGTTGGCAAATCGCCCTGGCTGCAATCGGTTCACTTTACCGGCAATGCCGCAGTCGGCGATCTGGTAGAGGTTGAGCTAACCGAGGCCGCACCCAATTCGGTCTCCGCCCGGCTGCTGGAACCGGCTGCGGCCTGACCGGTTTTCACCGACTGTAACGACCTTGTCGCTTGCGCACGGCACGGCTGTGCCTAAGCTTCGAATCAGCCATTTTGGCCACACTCAAAGGAGCGCCTTGCCCTCTCTATGGCCCGTAAACCTGCACGCGCCCGGGACGACCATGATATCGTTGGGCAAACCCGCATCCAGCCCCGTCGCGCTCGGACGGAGATGGATTTTGACGAAGCGACAATTCTGGGGGCGCTGTTTGGGCAATTCGACGCCAACCTGGTGCAGATTGAAAACCGGTTGGGCGTATTCATTTCTGCCCGCGGCAACCGCATCCAGATCGAAGGGCCAGAAGATAGCGTGGCCCGCGCACGCGACGTGCTGCGCGCCATGCATCAGCGGCTGATGGCCGGGCAGGATCTCGATTCCGGCACCGTTGAATCGATCATCTTGATGTCAGCCGAACCCACACTGGAAGGGATCGTCTCTGGAGACGGAGGCGCGCCATCGGTGATGATCCGCACCCGCAAGAAAACGATTGTCCCGCGCAGCGCAACCCAGATCGAATATATGAAGGCCCTGGCCAGCCGGGACATCATTTTCGCGCTTGGTCCGGCTGGCACCGGCAAAACCTATGTCGCAGTTGCCCAGGCGGTCAGCCAGCTGATCACGGGATCGGTTCAACGCCTGATCCTGAGCCGACCGGCCGTGGAAGCGGGCGAACGGTTAGGCTTCCTGCCCGGCGATATGAAGGACAAGGTCGATCCCTATCTGCGCCCGCTGTACGATGCGCTTTATGACTGCATGCCACCCGAACAGGTTGAGCGCCGGATCGCCAGCGGTGAAATTGAGATCGCGCCAATCGCCTTCATGCGCGGCCGCACTCTGGCCGAAGCCTTCGTCATTCTGGATGAAGCACAGAACACAACCCCTGCCCAAATGAAGATGTTTCTGACCCGCTTTGGCCAGAACAGCCGGATGGTAATCTGCGGCGACCCCAACCAGGTCGATATCCCAGGCGGGCCGCAAATGAGCGGTCTGAACGATGCCGTGACCCGGCTGGAAGGGATCGAGGGCATCGCCGTTACCCGCTTTACCAGCGCCGACGTAGTCCGCCACCCGATCGTCGGGAGGATCGTCGATGCCTATGAAGGGCAGCACGGATAACGCCTCCACGCTCGACTTGCGGGGCATCGCGCGGCATGGGGGCATCGTGGAACTCGAAATCGCGATAGAGGCCCCGTGGCCAGATGCTGCCGACTGGGAATCCCTGGCCGAGCGCGCCGTCGGCGCACTGGCCGCGATCGCGCCCGAACTCGCCAACCCCCGGCTTTCGGCCAGCCTGCTGTTCTCCGACGATGCCGAAGTTCATGCCCTGAACCGTGAATGGCGCGGGAAGGACAAGCCGACCAACGTCCTGTCCTTCCCGATGCTGGAGCGCGAGGACCTGCTTGCGCTTGCACCAGAGGGGCCACCCGAACTGCTGGGTGACATCGCCCTGGCGCTGGAAACCTGCACGCGCGAGGCGGCGGACAAGGGTGTTTCGCTGGAACACCATGCGGTCCATCTGGTTGTTCACGGCCTGCTCCATCTGGCAGGGCATGACCATGTAGATTCCGATGAGGAAGCGGCCGCGATGGAAGCGCTGGAAATCAAGGCTCTTGCGTTAATGGGCATTGCCGACCCATATGGCGACCGCGATCCAATCACCGGATCGCCAACAGGGGACTGACAAGTACCATGGCCGACGGCCCTTCCGGAGACGGAGAGAGTAGGCGCTCCACCTGGCGCGCAATCAAACGCTGGTTCGACCGGGTCGACGGCGTAGAGCAATCACTGCGCGCCCAGCTTGAAGAAGCGATCGACGATCACGAAGGCGATCGTGGGGCGGCCAGCAACGGCGATCTGTCCGCGCTTGAGCGCGACATGCTGCGCAATCTCCTTCATTTCAGCGAGCATGACGCCGACGACGTGGCGATCCCGCGCGGCGAAATTGTTGCCGTGCCCGAAACAGCGACCTGGGAAGAGGTTGTCAGCGCCTTTGCCGAGCATGGTCATTCGCGCATGCCGGTCTATCGCGACAGCCTGGACGAGATCGTCGGCATGGTCCTGATCAAAGATGTGTTCAAGCACCTGGCCAGCGGCAAGCCGCCCAAAGACTGGACCAGCCTGCTACGCCAGCCGCTTTATGTGCCGCAAGCGCGCGGTGCATTGGACGTGCTGAACGATATGCGCGCCAGCCGGGTCCACCTGGCCGTGGTGATCGACGAATATTCCGGCACTGACGGGATTATCACGATCGAGGACCTGGTCGAGGAAATCATCGGCGAGATCGAGGACGAGCACGACGACGCGCCGGAAGAACTGCTCACCCCACTGGAAAGCGGCATGTGGGAAGCCGATGCCCGGGCCGAATTGGATGACGTGGCCGATGTAATCGACCCGCGCCTGGCCGAGGTTGAGGAAGATGTCGACACGCTGGGTGGCCTGGCCTTCTTGCTGGCCGAGGCCGTGCCGCCAGTTGGAGCAATCCTGGATCATTCCAGCGGCTGGCGACTGGAAGTCATTGCAGGCAACGAAAAGCATGTTACCCGTCTGCGACTGCATCCGCCCTCTCCCCAGGCCGAATCCGAAGAGTAACACCCCTTGGCCATCCGCCGTCTACCCCCTCTGCGCGCGATCGAAGCGTTTGTGCGGATTGTCCGCCTTGGTTCGGCCCGGGCGGCTGCGGACGAGCTTGGCCTGAGCCCATCGGCCCTTTCACGCCGAGTGTCTGCGCTCGAAGAGTTTATCGGCAAGCGGCTGTTTACCCGTCAGCACCAGTCGATGAAGCTGACAGATGACGGCAGCACCTTTTACAATGCCGTCGCGCCAAAGTTTGATGAACTCGCCGCTGCGGTAGAAGGCCAGGTTGAGGATAGTCGGGTGCTGCGCCTACGCTTGGGTGTACTGCCGCTCTTCGGCAGCCAGCGGCTGTTCCCGCGCCTGCCCGAACTGCGCAAGGCCCAGCCGCGCCTGCATATCGATTTCGATACCAGCCCGCATCTCGATCACCGGGTTGGCGATACGCTGGATGCTGCCTTCATCCTATCGGCGCAGCCCGACCCGTCCTTCCATGCCGTCAGGCTGGACCATAACAAGGTTTATGCGATCACCTCGAAAGATCTGGCTGCAGAGATCGGGCCAACGCCCGACCGCGAGATGCTGTCGCGGCAGACTTTCTTGATTCACACCGAATTACCGGACAGCTTTGTCGCCTGGAAACAGGCTATTGGCCTTGACGATTTTGAACCGGCAGCCATCGACCATTACGATTCAGGCCAGCTGATCCTTGAAGCGGCGGCACAGGGCCTTGGCATTGCGATCATGCACGACGCCCACTTTGATCGTGCCCAGGACGATCGCCTGGCCAGCCTGTTCGAAATCGAGGTCGAGAGCCCCTATTCCTATTGGTTCGTCTGCAAGCCCCATGCGCTGGACATTCGCGCCGTGCGCATCTTCCATGACTGGGTGGTGAAAACCGGGCTGTAATCGGGCAGGATTCGCCGATGAACCGTCGATTCGCCCTGCTCGCTATTCCTGCCCTGCTTATCCTGGCCGCCGCCGCGCCGCCGAAGAAGCCGCTGGCCAAGCGCCCGGTCGCCACCAAGCCAGCACCGCCGCTGGGCGATACGGTCAAGATTGTGCTGGTGACCGAGCTCGGCACGATCGAGCTGGAACTGGACAACAAGCGCGCGCCGGTCACGACGCAAAACTTCGTGCGCTATGTCGATTTGAAGAAGTTCGACGGAATCTCTTTCTACCGGTCGATGCGGCTGCCTTGGGGCAATCAACCCAACGGCCTGATCCAAGGCGGCTTGCAGGGACATCCGCTAAAGGTACTGAAGCCCATCGTCCACGAACCAACCAGCGTGACCGGGCTGAGCCACAAGGCCGGGACGATTTCGATGGCCCGCCATGCGCCAGGCACAGCGACGGCGGACTGGTCGATTCTGCTTTCAGACCTGCCAAGCCTCGATGCCGATCCCAAAGCGAGCGAGCCTGAGACCCAGGCCGGTTTTGCCGCCTTTGGCCATGTCACTGCCGGGATGGATGTGGTGCGGAAAATCTGGGATGCGCCGCTATCGCCCACCAAGGGTGAAGGGCCGCTCAAAGGTCAGCTGCTAGAGCCGCCTGTCAAAATCATGAGCGCACGGCGGATCGCTGATCCGCCGGCGCCAAAGCCCGCGACTTAAGCGACAGTCGCCTTGCGGATAACGCCGGGGTTTGCCGGCGGTTCGCCCTTGGGCAGGGCATCGACATGTTCCATGCCTTCGATCACCTGGCCCCAGACCGTGTACTGGCGATCCAGGAAAGTGGCATCGTCAAAGCAGATAAAGAACTGGCTGTTGGCCGAGTGCGGATAGCTGGTGCGGGCCATCGAGCAGACGCCGCGAACATGCGGTTCGGCGTTGAATTCGGCCTGCAGATCTGGCTTGTCAGAACCGCCCATGCCGGTTCCCTGCGGGCAGCCGCCCTGGGCCATGAAGCCCGGGATCACCCGGTGAAACTTCACCCCGTCATAAAAGCCTTCCTGAGCCAGCTCGACGATCCGGGCCACGTGACCAGGCGCTAGATCAGAGCGCAGCTTAATGACAACATCGCCGCTGTCGAGAGAGAGGGTAAGGGTTTCAGCCATGGTAGTCTCCGCTAGATTTTCGCAGCCGATATAGGGCCGCTTGGGACAAAGTCACGCCTCAAGCCGGAACCCGGCTTGCAAAAGCCGGTGACCCGCCTAGACCGGCCCGATCATGACAGCAGACAAGCTCGATCTCGAATTGCAGGAAGCCGCCGCGAATGCGGTGGAAGCCGCGCATGAGAGCGAAAGCCTCGACGCCGAAAACACGCTGAAGCCCGAATTCGTTCGACGGGTGCGTGACAGCCTGGATGCAGGCGAAAACGATGCGGTCTATGGCATGGTCGAAGGCCTGCACCCGGCCGACATTGCCGACCTGTTTGAGTTGCTCGATTCTGACGAGCGCCCTGCTCTGGCCCTGGCGATCAGCGATCTGATGGGCAGCGAGGTCTATGCCGAGCTTAACGACTATGTGCGCGAGGACATCGTCGAGCAGCTGCCCGCAGAAACTGTTGCCGACATCGCCGAACAGCTCGACACTGACGATGCTGTCGCCATGTTGGAAGACCTCGACGAGGAAGACCAGCAGGCTGTCCTCGCCGAAATGGAGCCCGAGGATCGCGCCGCGATCGAGACGGCGCTGTCCTATCCGGAAGAATCCGCCGGCCGCCTGATGAGCCGCGATTTCGTCGCGGTGCCGGAACACATGACCGTGGGCGACCTGATCGATTTCCTGCGCGAATCTGGCGAACTGGCCAACGAATTCTGGGAAGTTTTCATCGTCGACGCTCGCTTTCACCCGGTCGGGACCTGCGCGCTCAGCTGGATTTTGCGCACCCCGCGTTCGATCGCACTGACCGACGTAATGCAACGTGACCAGACCCTTATCCCTGTGACGATGGACCAGGAAGAAGTCGCGCTGCGGTTCCAGAAATACGCGCTGATCTCTGCCGCCGTGGTCGATGCCGATGGTCGCTTGGTTGGCCAGATCACCGTCGACGACGTGGTCCACATCATCCAGGAAGAAGCCGGCGAGGACGTGCTGCTGCTGTCGGGTGCCGGTGATGGCGACATTAACGAGCCAATCCGGGATTCCTACGTCGCCCGAGTAAGATGGCTGATCGCCAATCTTGCGACGGCATTGTTGGGCGCGACGATCATCAGCAACTTCGGCGGAGCAATCGAAAAGCTAGTGGCGCTGGCGGCGCTCTCGCCAATGGTGGCCTCAATCGGGGGCAATGCCGGGACGCAGACCATGGCTGTCGCAGTGCGCGCACTTGCCACCAATCAGCTGACCCGCACGAATACGACGCGCATCCTGTTGCGCGAATTTCGCGTGGCCTTGCTGAATGGTGCCACCGTGGCCGTGCTGATCGGCGTTGCCACCGCAATGGTCTTTGCCAATCCGCTGCTCGGTGTGGTGATTGGAACGGCGGTTGTGGTCAACATCATCACCGCAGGCCTTGCAGGGGTGGTCGTGCCGGTGACGCTGGACCGCCTGGGCCAGGACCCGGCCGTAGCGAGTTCGGTCTTCGTAACGATGATTACGGACTCGATGGGCTTCTTCGCCTTCCTCGGACTCGCCGTGGCATCCGGACTGGTTGGCTGAACCATGCCGCTGCACCTCACCAAAGTGGCCTACGGAGCGCAATCACTTGACGAAATCCGCAGCTGGTTCGCCAGCAGAGGTGGCGAAGCGAGGTTGACGACCCGCTATCTGCCCAAGCGACATGAAGAGATTGTGCCCGGCGGTTCGCTGTTCTGGATCTTTAAGCACCAGCTGGTGATGCGCAGTCCGATCCTGCGTTTCGAGGAAACCGATGGTGGCCGAACCAATATCGTCATCGCCGCCAAGCTGATCGACGTCGCGCCACGGCCAAAAAGAGCGCATCAGGGCTGGCGTTATCTAGAGGACGCAGATGCGCCGCGCGATCTCGGCAGTGGTGAGGATGGCGGCGAGGTCCTGCCCGGTCATATTGCGGCTGATCTCGCGCGGTTGGGCCTGGTTTAACGAGCAAATCAAGGGAGCGGGGCATGAAGCGGTGGCAGAAATGGACCCTGGGCCTCACCCTGCCGGCGGCGGCCCTGGCCACGGTCGGCTATGCCAACCGGACCGAACTCATCCTCGCTCTCGCAGCGCGCCAGATGTCGCACGAGATTGCCCCTAATCGGCCAGTCGAATGGCAGCAGGGACCAGCCCAGGCCGCCACCCCGCTGGATCAGCGCCCGCCCAATGTAGTTTTCATCCTGTTGGATGATCTGGGCATAAATGACCTTACCGCAACCGGCAAAGGCGTGGCTGGCGGCGTCGTGCCGACCCCCAACATTGACCGGCTTGCAGCCAGCGGCGCGCAGTTCAACCAGGCCTATTCCGGGAGCGCAACCTGCGCCGTATCGCGTGCCCAGATCATGACAGGCCGCTATCCCACGCGCACCGGCTTTGAATACACGCCCACGCCGCCCCGCATGGGCCGGATCGTGAAAATGGTGGCAGACGACATCCGCGGCGATCTTCCGCCAGTGATCTACGACGCCGATGCCGATTCCGCCAATCCCGGCTTTTCCGGTGAGGGCCTGCCTGGCAGCGAAATCACTCTGGCCGAAGTGCTGCAATCGCGGGGCTATCACACGGTCCACATCGGCAAGTGGCACCTCGGCAATGCCAAGGGATTCCACCCCAATGACCAGGGCTTTGACGAAAGCCTGATGATGGAAAGCGGGCTTCATCTGCCCGAGGACGATCCCAATGCGGTCAACGCCAAGATCGATTTCGATCCAATCGACCGCTTCCTTTGGGCTTCGATGCGCTACGCGACCTCTTACAACAATGGCCCCTGGTTCGCGCCCGGCGGTTACCTCGCAGATTACTGGACCGACCAGTCGATTAAGGTGATCCAGGCCAATCGCAACCGGCCGTTTTTCCTTTATCTGGGCCACTGGGGCGTTCACACGCCGCTCCAGGCGACCAAGGCAGACTACGAGGCGGTTGGCAACATCAAGCCGCACCGGCTGCGCGTCTATGCCGCGATGCTGCGCGCACTCGACCGCAGTGTTGGTCGCATCCAGGGCGAGCTGGATCGGCTGGGCCTTTCTAAGAACACCATGATCGTGCTTTCCAGCGATAACGGCGGGCCGGGCTATATCGGCATCGATGGGATCAACGCGCCTTACCGGGGTTTCAAGATCACATTTTTCGAAGGCGGCATCCGGGTGCCGCTGTTCATGGCCTGGCCCGGCCACATCCAGCCGGGAACGCAGGTTGGCCAGCCCGCCCACCATATCGACCTGATGCCGACGATTGCCGCCGCCGCTGGCGCCAAACTGCCGCAGGGCGTGACCATTGACGGGCAGAACCTGCTACCGGCAGCAGAGCGGCAGGCCCGAATCACGCGGCCAGACGATGCGCTCTATTGGAACAGCGGCTATTATCAGGTCGTTCGCGCAGGTGACTGGAAACTTCAGGTCAATGGCAAGCAAGGCAAGGTCTGGTTGTTCGATCTGAAGGCCGATCCGACAGAGCGCCGCAACCTTGCCGCGGCGCAGCCTGCCAAGGTGGCTGAGCTAAAGTCGCTGCTCGCGCGCCACCAACAGGGCCGCAAGCCACCGCTCTATGCCTCAACCACCGACAACGCGATCATGGTCGACAAGACCATGGCCCAACGGTTCAAGTCAGGCGACGAATACGTCTACTGGCCAAACTAGGCCTCATCCCGCCCGCGCCGCCAGTTCAGCCTCGCGCGCGATCACGCGGCGCAGGGCGTTGGCGTAGGTTTCCGGATCCTGCGCGCCGGGGATCATGTATTTGCCATTGACCACCATTGCCGGGACCCCGGTGACATTCATGTCATAGGCTATGCGCTGTTCCTCCAGCACTTGCTGCCCCAGCACAGCATTGTCGATTGCCGCAGTCGCGCTGACGCGATCAATGCCGATGCTTTCCGCAACATCGCCCAGAACTGCCGGATCGGAAACATTGCGGCGCTGCTGGAAGTGCGCGTCAAACAGCGCAAGCTTGAGCACGGTCTGCTTTTCCGGACCATATTGGGCGAGGGTCCAGAGCAGCAGCTTGTGCGCCTTTTCGGTGTTCCACAGCCGTGCTTCGGGTGCCTCCCCCTCGCCCACGTAGTCGAACGAATAACCGGCCCGAGCGCCAATTTCCTTCATCTGCGACCGTGCCCCGGCCATCTGATCGGGCGTCCGGCCATATTTCCGGGCGATGTGCGCCTGCTGTTCCTCACCCTCGGCAGGCATATCGGGATTGAGCTGGAAGGCATGCCAGCGCACTTCCGCCTCAACCTCGCCCTGCAGCGTGGCCAGCCCCTTTTGCAGCTGCGCGTAACCGATGATGCACCAGGGGCACATCACATCGGACCAAATGTCGATGGTTACCTTCGCTGGCTGGGTCATTGTTCAAGCCACCATTTGAGCAGGTAATGCGCCACCGCGTGCGGCGGAGGGGCGATAAAGGCCGCATCGTCATCGCCGGCCATGGCAGCGATAATCTCCGCCCGCGAAAACCAGCGGGCTTCTTCCAGTTCGGTCGTGTCGATCGTCAGGTCGGCGCTGTCGGCATGGCTATGGCAGCCAATCATCAGGCTGGAAGGGAATGGCCACGGCTGGCTGGCAACATAGGTCACGTCGCGCACCACCAATCCCGCTTCCTCATGCACTTCGCGGGCGACGGCATCTTCGATGCTCTCACCCGGCTCGACGAACCCGGCCAACGCCGAAAAGCGCCGCGGCGGAAAGCGCGGCTGACGCCCCAGCAGCAGGTTACCCTGATGCTCAACCAGCATGATCGTTACCGGATCGACCCGGGGGAAATGCTCGGCCTTGCAGCCATCGCTGGTGCAGGATCGCTGCCAGCCGCCCTTGGTCAATGTTGTGGATGAACCGCAGCGCGCGCAGAAGCGGTGCCGGGCGTGCCAGTCAACCAGGCTGCGCGCGCCGCCGTAGGTTGCCAGTTCGCCGGCATCGAGCGAGGCCATCGCCGCCCACAGCCGGGGATTGGCCGGAGCCACCGACCCGCCCAAATTGGGCGCAACCTCGGCAAAGCATCCCTTGCCCCCTGCAATCCCGAGAAAGACCAGCTCACTGTCCGGCGCGGCATCGGCCAGCGTGCCCCATTCAAGCCGACCATCGACCGAGATCACCGGATCGAGCCCGTCCAGCTTGAGCAGGCGCGCCCGCCAATCCATCAGCCCGGCCAGGGCATCGGGATTGGCGCGGATATGGTCAGCCCGATCGATAGGCGATCCGGCAAAGGCAATCGCCGTACTCATGCCCCGCGCATCGCCGCCAGATCGGCCAGCACCGTTACCGGGAATTCGGCATGGATCGGCAAGGCTTCGGACGGCATGTACTGGGTATAGACACCGGCGCGCAGGCCAAGCCGCGTGTTGACGAAGCCAACCGTGCCAGCCGCCCCGCCCCAGCCATAGGTTCCGGCATCGCGGCCCATGCCCGACCGGCCACCGGCACCATTACCTGCGCCTTCGATGAAGGTGCCCTTGGTTTCGACTCCGTCGGGCAGCAGGTTGCTGGTCCCCAGCGCCACGGCGGCCGCGCCCATCACCCGCTTGGTGCCGACCATGCCGGCATTGGCGATCATCTTGAGGAAGCGATCGTAGTCCGCTGGCGAGCAGACCAGCCCTGACCCGCCAAAGGCAAAGGCCGGGCGATCAAGGTAGATCGAGCTCTTGCCCGGATCGATCGGGATCGGGAATCCACCCATCAGGCCATAATTGCCCGTAAGCCGATGAACTTCGCTGGCTGGCACCTGGAAGTAGCTGCTCTTCATGCCGATCGGATCGAACATCCGCTCTTGCAGGAAGGCTTCAAAGCTTTTCGCACCTGACGCGCGCTGGATGACCACCCCCAACACGTCGAGGCTCATCGAATAGTGCCATTCGGTCCCAGGTTCAGAAACCAGCGGAACCGTTGCCGCCAGCTTGACGAATTCATCTGGCCCCGGGGTCGGCGGGCTGACCGGCATGCCCGGAATCTTCATGCGCGAGAGCACTGCCGGGGTCACGCCCAAGCGCAGCAGCTCCGCGCTCACCTTGTCCTTGCCAACCCCGGAATAGCCGAGGCCGGCCGTGTGGGTCAGCAGGTGGCGGATCGTGATCTGGTTTTTGGCAGGAAGCGATTCCAGGCTGTTCTTCGGATCAATCGCCACCTGCATATTGGCGAATTCGGGAATGAAATCGGCAACCGGCTGATCAAGCTTCAGCTTGCGATCATCGATCAGCATCATTGCAGCCATACCGGTGACCGGCTTGGTCTGCGAATAGGCGCGGAACAGGCTGCTTTCGCCCACGTCGTCGGGATCGTCGAAGGCTTCCTTGCCGCGAACGATGAAGCCGGGATCCTTGTCGCCCCAGCCAAGCGCCGCGACCATGCCGGCCACGCTCTGCCTGCTGACATACTTTTCGAGCATGGCCGTTACCTTGGGCCAGCGCGCCTCGAAACCGACGGACGATGCAGCATGAGCCAACTGGCTGCCAAACGGCAGGGTGCCAATGGCCGCCCCGGCACCCAGCAGCACGGTTGAGCGCAGCAGGTTGCGGCGCGAAAGCGCGATGGCGTCATGATGGTGCAAGGTCATTCTCCCAGGTTCTATCGTTGTGCCAGCGCCAGGCGCGCTGCCTTGGCGAACAGGGTGGGCAGGCCGGCTTCTGCGATCCGGTCAAGCGGCCACCATTCGCCACTGTCGCCCTCCAGCCTATCCAAATCGCCGCCCGAATAAAGCATCAATTGCAAATCGAGATCGAAATGGGTGAAGCTGTGGCGGACCAGCCCTGCGGCCGACCAGGTGCCAACCAGCGGCGCGATGGCCGAACCATCGCTGCGCGCCGACCAGCCATCGTCAGGCAGCGCCCGCATGCCGCCCAGCATGCCCAGCCCGGGGCGCTGCACCAGCCAGACCGCATGATCGCGCGTGATCCAGAAGGCACGCCCCTTGCGCTGCGGCTTGGCAGCCTTGGCTGGCTTGACCGGAAAACGCTCGGCCCCGTCGCGCCGGCCAATGCAGTGATCGGCCAGCGGGCACAGCAGGCAACGCGGATTGCGCGGGGTGCAGACCGTTGCGCCAAGGTCCATCATTGCCTGGGCGAAGTCCCCCGGGCGTTTGGCCGGAGTTAACCGTTCCGCTCGCACACGAATTGGTTTGCGGGCTGCGGGCAGAGGCTCGTCAATGGCGTAGAGCCGGGCAATTACCCGTTCGACATTGGCATCGACTACTGTCGCCGGCTGACCAAAGGCGATCGCGGCGACCGCAGCCGCGGTGTAAGCTCCCAGCCCCGGGAGCGCCCGCAGTTCAGCTTCCGTTTCGGGAAAAGATCCGCCCCGCGCCGCCACGGCCCTGGCGCAGGCCAGCAGGTTGCGAGCGCGGGCGTAATAACCAAGGCCCGCCCAAGCGGCCATGACCTCTGCATCCTCTGCCGCAGCCAGGTCCGATACCGTGGGCCAGCGCGCCAGGAACTTGGCGAAGTAGGGACCAACCGCTGCGACCGTGGTCTGCTGCAGCATCACTTCCGACAACCACACGCGATAGGGTTCTGTCGCGGGCGCGCCCGGCGGGCTGCGCCATGGCAGAACCCGCGCCTGGCTATCGTACCAGTCGAGCAAAGCGGTTGGGATCGTGTCGGCGCTAGCGTCCATCCCCGCGCTATGGCATTGCGCGAGGCGCAATGGAACGGGACCCAAAGAAGCCAGCCACAACTCCGCGCCGCTATGAGCGGCCACGCGGGGGTGCGGCGCGCAGTGTTGCCGAACTGATGCCCGAAGTTGGCCGCACGGCATTCCGCCGGTTCGGCTTCATCCAATCCAGCGTTGTCACCCGCTGGCCGGAGATTGTCGGACCAAAGCATGCCCGTGTTTGCAGCCCTGAAGCGATCCGCTTTCCGCCCGGGGAGAAGAGCAATGGCATCCTTGAGCTGGTCGTGGTCCCGGCTCACGCCCCGCTGATCAGCCATGTGACGCCCGAGATCATCGAGCGGGTGAACCGCTTCTTTGGCTATAGCGCAGTGGCCCGGGTCAAGCTGCGCCAGGGCGCGGTGAAGCCTCCCGCTCAAGAACGCCGACCCGCAGCGCCGCCGTCGCTCAAGCCGATTCCAGTGGAATTAGGGGATTCCTTGCGCGATATCGGCGATCCGGAACTGCGCACAGTGCTGGAATCGCTGGCGCGCAGCCTGGGTGACAAGAACGAGGACAACTGAACTTGAAGCATCTGCTCCGCCCCGCCCTGCTGCTCGCGGCTGCCTCTCTGACGATTGGGGCGGGCCCGCCGACGGACTGGAACCGCGTGGTCACGCGCACCCCGCAGCAAAGCACCGTGCTTGGCAACCCGGCCGCCAAGGTGAAGCTGACCACCTGGGTCAGCTACACCTGCCCGCACTGCGCAGAATTTGAACGCGAAGCAGATGCCGGCCTCAAGCTGAAATACATCCGCAGCGGCAAGGTCTCCGTCGAGATCCGGCATTTCGTGCGCGATCCGATCGACCTGACCGTGGCAATGCTGACCAATTGCGGCCCAAAGGATCGGTTTCCGCTGAACCACAGCGCCTTCATGCGCAGCCAGCCAACCTGGATCGGCATCCTGGCGCGCAGCAGCAAGACGCAACAGGCCCGCTGGACCTCGGGCGCCCTGCCCGTCCGCGCCCGCGCGATTGCCAGCGATTTCCGGTTCTACCAGATCATGGCAAGCCGCGGTTATGACCGGGTGACGGTTGACCGCTGCCTGGCCGATGTCGGCATGGCGCAGCGACTGGCTGCCGGAACCGAAGCCGGGACCAAGCTGGGCATCGATCACACTCCCAGCTTCGCGCTGGACGGTGCCCTGCTTTACGGGACCAGTGGTTGGGAGCTGCTGCAGCCGCAGATTGAGGCGCGGATGTAATGCGCTGGCGGGGGCTGTTTTCGGGCATCCTCGCACTGGCCGCCGCGGTGCTGCTGATCGGCGCAAGCAGGCCGAAGGAAAAGGACTGGTCGGCCACCGTCACCCTCAGCAAGGAGGGCTTCCACGTCCGCGGCAACCCCAACGCGGCGATCCGGCTGGTTGAATATGCCTCGTTCTCATGCCCCCACTGCGGCATCTTTGAGATGCAGGGCGGCGATGAACTGGTCGAGCGGTTCATCAAGCCGGGATCGGTGGCCTATGAATTCCGCCCGTTCTTCCTCAACGAGATCGACAAGACCGTTTCCTTGATTGCCTATTGCGGTCCGCCGGCAAAATTTTTCGGCAACACCACCCTGCTGCTGAAGCGCCAGCACGAATGGCTTCGCAGCCCGAACCGGGCCCAGGCGGAGCGCTGGTCCGATCCAGACTGGAACAAGCGCGTCAGGGCGATGACCGAGGACCTGGGGCTCTATGCCATGCTGGCACAGCGGGGCTTCAAGCGAGCCGAGATCGACAAATGTCTGGCTGACGAGGCCTTGGCAGGCGATCTGGAGAAGTCCACCGAAGATGCGTATTACAAGGATGGGGTCCGCGGGACCCCGGCCTTCCAGCTGAATGGCCTGCCAGTCCAGGCCAACACCTGGCCGGCCTTGCGCGAAGTGTTGGCCGCGACCATGAAAGGTTTTGTCTGACACCCCTGTGGGTAAGGCTGTGGGTCAACCATCCGCGCCTTTCCGCTTTTCAGCCGCTGGGCTAGCCTCAGCGGTTCAAATCCAGAGGATTTTTGCGAATCATGACTGCTGCCAAAACCCGTTTTGCCACCAAGGCTCTCATCGCTGCCACCATGGCCATTGCCCTTGCTGCTTGCGGCAAGAAGGACGAAGGGTCCGCTGCGGCTGTCACGAACGGTGAACCGATTGCCAAGATCGCGCCGCCTGCGGGTGCCAGCTGGGCCGATACCTATGCCGTCACGCCCGAAGGCGGCTATCGCATGGGCAATCCCGATGCGCCGATCAAGCTGGTCGAATATGGCGCACTCAGCTGCTCACACTGCGCCGAGTTCGCGGAAATGAGCGCTGCCGAACTGCGCGACAACTTCATCGCCAGCGGCCGCGTCAGCTACGAAGTTCGCTTCTTCATGCTGAATGCACTGGACGTCCCGGCCACCCTCCTTGCCACCTGCGGAGCACCCGAAGCGGCACTGCCGCTGGCAGAGCAGTTCTGGGGCTGGCAGAAGAACATGTTCGCCAACCTGCAATCCAACGAAGCCGCGCTGAATGCGGCTGGGCAGCTGCCACCCGAGCAGCGCTTTGCCGCAATCGCCCAGGCCGGCGAAATGGACAGCTTCTTCGCTTCGCGCGGGATTGCGGCCGATCAGGCCAAGATTTGCCTCGCGGATACGGCCAAGGCCACCAAGCTGGTCGAAGCGACCAACAAGGCTGGGCAGGAACTGAACATCACCGGCACGCCAACCTTCTTCCTCAACGGCACCAAGCTTGATGGGAACACCTGGGAAGCGGTCAAGGTTGCGCTCGAAAAGGCTGGCGCCCGCTAAACCGGGGCCAGGAGGGGCACCAGCTTAGCGCCATGCGGATCAAGCGGCTCAAACTTTCAGGCTTCAAAAGCTTCGTTGAGCCGGCTGAGCTGCATATCGAGCCGGGGCTGACCGGCGTGGTCGGCCCCAACGGCTGCGGCAAGTCCAACCTGCTTGAAGCAATCCGCTGGGTCATGGGCGAAAGCTCGCCCAAATCGATGCGCGGCGGCGGGATGGAAGACGTGATCTTCGCTGGCACGGCCCAGCGCCCGCCGCGCGATTTCGCCGAAGTCGTGTTGCTGGCCGATTCGGGTGACAACGACAGCGATCTGGAAGTTGTCCGTCGGATCGAACGCGGCGCTGGATCGGCCTACCGCGTCAACGGGCGGGATGTCCGCGCCAAGGATGTCGCCCTGGTCTTCGCCGATGCCGCGACCGGTGCCCACTCCCCCGCGCTGGTCAGTCAGGGCAAAATCGCCGCAGTGATTGCGGCCAAGCCAGCCGAACGGCGGATGATGCTGGAAGAGGCAGCGGGGATCGCGGGTCTCCATGTTCGGCGCAAGGATGCCGAGCAGAAACTCCGCGCGACCGAGGCGAACCTGGCGCGGCTGGAAGACCTGATGGGCCAGCTCGATACGCAGATTGGATCGCTGCGCCGTCAGGCGCGCGCTGCGGAACGCTATACCGCGCTGTCTGACAAGATTCGGCTGGCCGAGGCACGGCTGGTCTTTGCCCGCTGGCGCGATGCCGCCGCTGCTGCCGAAGCTGCCCGGGCCGAAGCCCAGGCTGCAGAGGCCCGGGTTTCCGCGGCCCAGACCGCCATGGCTGAGGCGCAAAAGGCCCAGCACGAAGCGGCCGCTGCGCTGGCCGAAGCGCGCGATGAACTGGCAGACCGGCGCGACGATGCCACGGCGCACGGCCACCGCATGGCCGCGCTGACCACGCAACTTGAGGCCGCAGAAGAGCGGCTGAACGACCTTGACCGGCAGCAAGCACGGCTTGAGGCGGACAAAGGCGATGCCGATCGGCTGACCCGCGATGCCGCAACCGCTTTGGCCAAGTTGGAACGCGAACTGGCCGAGGGTGAGGAACGCCTTGAGGCCGAAGAGAAGCGCCGCCCGCTGGTCGCCGCCGCGCTGGAAGATGCCGACCGAAACCTCCGCCAGGCCGAGCTGGCGCTGGCCAAGGCAACTGCCGACCAGGCCGGGGTCGAAGCCGAATGGCGGGTGGCCGAAGCCGAAGTTGCCGCCGCCCAGCAGCGCCTTTCGCGGCTGGATGCCGAAGCCCGCCGGCAAGAGGAATTGAAGGCTGCGCTTGCCCGCGAAGGCGATCCGCTGGCTGCGCTCGCCGCGGCCGAGCAGGCCCGCGATGCCGCCGCCGAAACACTGATCGCGGCCCGCGCTGCTGTCGAGACCCAGCAGGCCCGCAAGGGCGAATTGCAAGCCGCGCGCGATGCTGCTTCCTCGGCCCTCGCTTCAGCCAAGGCAGAACTGGCTGGTATCGAACGCGAATGGCAGGCGCTGGTGCGCGATCGTGATGCCCGTGCCAGGCAGGCCAGCGGCAAGCACGGGCTGCCCGTCGCGCTTGACCAGGTGCGTGCCGCGCCGGGTTATGAGCGTGCCATTGCCGCCGTGCTGGGCCGCGATGCCAAGGCGCCGGTCGGTCAGGCCCCGATCGGCGAAGACGGGCGCTTCTGGACGGGCGCCACCGCCCCCAAACCCGTGAAGGACAGCCTGGGCGCCCACGTCAACCAGTGCCCAGACCAACTCAAGGCCCGCCTCGCGCTGGTCCACGTTGCCGAGGACGACGATGGCCGCGCGCTGGGTCCAGGGGAATGGCTGGTCACGCGGGCAGGCCGCATCCGCCGCTGGGATGGTTTTGTCTCCCAGGGCGAAGGTGCGGCGGAAGCGGCACGGCTGGAAGCAGAGAACCGCCTGACCGCGCTGGAAGCGGACCTTCCGGGCAAGCGCGCGCTGGTGGAGGAAGCTGAAGCCAATGCGGCCACGGTCCAGGCCGAGCTGTCCGAATTGCAACTGGCGGTAATCGCCTCTGAACGCGCTGTAGCCGAGGCATCGGAAGCCGAGCGCGCCGCCCTGCGCGCCGTTGACCAGGCCGAAGCGGCAAAGACCCGGCTTGAGGCCCGCCGCGCCGAACTGGCCGAAGCAGCGGGAGACCTGGCCGAACAGCGCAAAACCGCCGAAGCGGAGCTTGCCGCAGCCCACGCACGGCGGGCCGAGCTGCCCGATCCCGCATCAGGCCGCGCGCAGCTTGCTGCGGCTCAGGCCCGGCACGACGCCGCGCGGCAAGGCTTGCAGTCGGCAACTGCCGCGCTGGCATCGCATGACCAGGGTCTTGCCGTCGCGCGGGAGCGCTGCAACGCTCAGCGCGGCGACATCAAGGGCTGGCAGGCCCGAGCCGGGGACGCTGCGAGCCGGCTCAGTGAAATGACCCGCCGCTCGGAAGAGATCGCCGAGGAACGCGCGGTCATCGCGGCCAAGCCGGCCAGCCTGACCCGTGAGATCGAGGCCGGTGACGAAGTGCGCACACGCCTTACCGCCGAACTCGCCAAGGCGGAGACCAAGGTGAACGAATTGGGCGATGCCGCCCGCGCAGTCGAGAGCCGCTTTGCCGAAGCCAACGAGGCGCTTGCTACTTCACGCGAAGCCCGCGCCGGGGCAGCCGCCCGGGCCGAAAATGAAGAGGCCCGGCGCGCCGAGATGGCAGGCATTTCCGGCGAACGCTTCCAGTGCCCGCCGCCGCTGCTGCCCGAACGGTTTGAATTCATCGCTGCCGAAGTTGGCCCATCGGGCCAGGAAAGCGCCGAGCATGACAAGCTGGTTGCCGATCGTGAGCGGCTGGGGCCGGTGAACCTGGTCGCGGCCGATGAACTGGCCGAGATCGAAGGGCGCCATTCTGCCAGCATCGCCGAACAGGCCGAACTGGCCGAAGCGGTCAACCGCCTGCGCGGCTCGATCGGCAATCTCAACCGCGAAGGCCGCGAGCGGTTGCGCGCAGCCTTCGAAGCGGTGAACACGCACTTCCAGCGGCTGTTCTCCAAACTGTTCGAGGGCGGTCAGGCGCACCTCGCGCTGGTTGACAGCGACGATCCGCTGGAAGCCGGGCTGGAGATTTACGCCCAGCCGCCGGGCAAGCGCCTGACCTCTCTGACCCTGCTTTCGGGTGGGGAACAGGCGCTGACCGCGGTAGCTCTGATCTTCGCGCTGTTCCTGACCAACCCCGCCCCGATCTGCGTGCTCGACGAAGTCGATGCCCCGCTCGACGATGCCAACATCGAACGCTTCTGCGACCTGTTGGAAGCGATGACCAAGGAAACCGATACCCGATACCTGATCGTCACCCACAACGCGGTGACGATGAGCCGGATGCACCGCCTGTTCGGGGTGACCATGGTGGAGCGCGGGGTCAGCCGGCTGGTCAGCGTCGACCTGGAAGGTGCGGAGCAATTGCGGGCAGCGGAGTAAAGACTGCCGCCGGGCCGGGGCTTCGACAAGCTCAGCCTGAGCTTGTCGAAGCCCCGGCGTGCTCACTCCAGCACGAACCGTGGCCCGGTGCCCCCCGCCCCTGCCCGGTCGTCGCGATTTACGAGGCGGCAGCGGTCAAGGCTAAGGCAGCCGCAGCCGATGCATTCATCCAGCTTGGCCCGGGTGCGATTGAGCAACTGGATCTTTGCATCAAGCGCGACGCGGACCGAGCGGCTGAGCTTTTGCCAGTCGGTCAAGGAGGGGGTCCGGCCTTGCGGCAGGGCGGAGAGTTCGGCCTCAATCTCGCTCAGCCCCAGCCCCAGCTTCTGCGCAATCAGGATGAAGCTGAGCCTGCGGATATCGCTGCGCAGAAAGCGGCGCTGGTTGCCTTGGGTCCGCATCGGCTGGATCAGGCCATGGTCTTCATAGAAGCGGATCGCCGATACCGCGAGGCCCGTGCGCCGCGCCAGCTCTCCAATCGGCAGCAGGTCATTCTTGTCCATCGGCGCACCTCGAACAGGCCCGAATTGGGATGACCTCAAGTTATGTTTAGGTTTTTAGATCGTAAAGTGTTTTTTGCAGAACCCTGCTTATACAACTGAACTTACAGCAAACTATCCTGCCGCCCAATGGGCGCACCATCGCTCCACCGGTCTCCTGTATGATCGGCCAGCAAAGGCCCCCGCCAGGTTTGGCACAGGTCCAGCGCGTGATCGATAGAGCCGTCGGTCCAGGTTTCCCAGCTGTCACGGGCCAGGATCACCGGCATCCGATCATGCACTTCGGCCATGGCAGGGCTGCTATCGGCCATGACCATGGCATAGCAATCGCCCCACTCCGCCGTGGGCCGCCACAGGCCTGCAACGGCCATCACTTCGGTTTCGGGCAGCGAATACCAGCTGCGGGTCATGCGCCCACTTGGCCCTTGTGGTTCGGCCCATTGCGTCACCGGGATCAGGCAGCGGCGGCGGGCGAAACTGTCGCGCCAGAAGGGGGTGAGCAGCTTGTCATCGCGGGCATTGGTGACCGGCTTGGGCTTCAGCTTTTGTCCCTGCTTGCCGGTCAGCACCACCGGCAGCCCCCAGTTCATCGGACGCAGCCTGCCGCCTTCAACCACCAGACCCGGATAGCCGGGATAGAGTTCTGCGGCGTAATTGCCGCCTGCCGCGGCATCCGCCGCCGCGAACATCGCGGCGACTTCGGCCGTGCCCTTGGTCATGCGGTAGAGATTGCACATCAGGCCCGAAACTCACGCATTGCCCACGACCCAACAAGCCAAGGCGACCAGCAAACCGGCGGTGCGGTTGGCGCGGAAGCGGGAGAGGGCATTGTCGCCGTCCCGGTCATCCAGCGTCAGCACTTGCCAGGTCAGGTGCAGCGCAGCGGGAGCAAGGGCTAGCAGCGCCAGCCAGTCCGGCCGCAGCAGCCAGAAGGCCAGTGCCCAAAGCAGGACCGCCCCGGCATAGAATGCGGCAACGCCCGCCTTCACATGCTTGCCCAGCGTGAGCGCGCTTGAACCGATCCCGACCAATGCATCATCTTCGCGGTCCTGGCAGGCGTAGATCGTGTCGTAGCCAATGCACCACAGCACGGCCCCGGCATAGAGCGCGGCCATCGCGCCAAGGTTCCCGTCACTCACCGCAATCCAGCCAACGGGGACGCCCCAGGTGAAGACCATCCCGAGCCAGGCCTGCGGAAAGCCGGTGATCCGCTTCATGAAGGGATAGGCCGCGACCAGCGCCAGGCTGCCCAGTGCGACCAACTGTGCCTGCCACCGCAATTGCAGCAACACCACCAGGCCGACCCCGCATAAAGCCAGCAGCCAGGCCCAGGCCGCGCCCTTGCTGACCCGCCCGCTTGCCACAGGCCGCGCCGCCGTGCGCGATACCTGCCGATCAAGGTCGGCATCGACGATATCGTTATAGACGCAGCCCGCCCCGCGCATGGCGATGGAGCCGATCAGGAACCACAGCAGCAGGTCCCACCGCGCCGCGCCGCCCGCCAGCAGCAAGCCCCAGGCGCACGGCCAGAACAGCAGCCACCAGCCGATCGGCCGGTCAAACCGCGCGAGCTGCGCCAGATCGCGCAGCGGCTGCGGTAAGGCGGCGATCAGGCCGCGGTGCTGGGTATCGGGGACGATTTCGGTATTCGACACGCAATCCCCCTACAACCATCGCCATCCCCGCGAAAGCGGGGAACCATTTCTGCAGTTGGCAAGGAATGCGGCAGTGGCGAGTGCAGGTGATGGGTCCCCGCTTTCGCGGGGATGACGGATGGGCTAGAGGCCCCAAATGCCCGCCACACCCGCCTGGCCTCCAAAGTCTGCACCGCGCCTGTTTGTCCAACAGGTGCTGGGTACTGGCGTGCAAGTCAGCATTGATGGTCCGCAGGCGCATTACCTTGGCCGGGTGATGCGGGTTGGCCCGGGCGATGGCGTGGTGCTGTGCGACAATGTGAGCGGCGAATGGGCGGCGCGTGTGATCGCGGCCGGCAAGCGCGATGTGCTCCTGTCTGTCGAAGCGCTGCTCCGCCCGCGCGAGGCCGTACCCGATTTCACGCTCTGCGCGGCGCTGCTGAAGAAGGACCGGTTCGATTTGGTGCTGGAAAAGGCCTGCGAACTGGGCGTAGCCCGCATCCAGCCTGTGCTGACCCGGCGCTGCGTGGCGGACAAGCTGAACCCGGCGCGCGCCACCACGATATTGACCGAAGCGGCGGAGCAATGCGCCCGCACCGCGCTGCCGGAATTGCTTGCGCCGGTGAAGCTGGAGGCATTGCTGAAAGGCTGGGAACCGGACCGCGCGCTGTTCTTTGCTGATGAGAATGGCGGCGATCCCGCTGCCGCTGCCTTTGCCGCCCATGCCGGCGCTGCCGCATTGCTGACCGGACCCGAAGGCGGCTTTGACGATAGCGAGCGCAGCGCCATCCGCGCGCTGCCCGCTGCCCGCGCCATTACCCTTGGCCCGCGCATACTGCGGGGTGAGACGGCGGCCATCGGGGCAACAGCCTTGTGGATGGGGACTGTAGGCGATTGGCAAGCACCTGCATGAATTCGCTGGCGCCTAGCAATTCTTCGCACTAACTCCGCCACATGAGCACCAGACAGGTTTCAGATCGCAACGATCCTGTGATCGAAAGCCGCGACCAGCTGGTCGCCCCGATGATCAAGGGCGAAAAGCCGCGTGAGCGCTGGCGCATTGGTACCGAGCACGAAAAGCTCGTTTACTGCACGCGCGATCATCACGCCCCGTCCTATGAAGAACCCGGCGGTATCCGCGATCTGCTGGTGGCTTTGCAGGACTATGGCTGGGAACCGGTGATCGAGGGGGGCAATATTATCGCCCTGACTGGCAGCGATGGCGCCGTCAGCCTGGAACCCGCCGGCCAGCTGGAGCTGTCTGGCGCTCCGCTGGAAACGCTGCACCAGACCTGCGCCGAAACCGGGCGCCATCTTGATCAGGTCAAGGCCATTGGCAGCAAGACCGGCAAGGGCTTTCTGGGGCTGGGCATGTGGCCCGACAAGACCCGCGCCGAATTGCCGATCATGCCCAAGGGGCGCTATGAAATCATGCTGCGGCACATGCCGCGGGTGGGCAACCTGGGCCTCGACATGATGCTGCGGACCTGCACGATCCAGGTCAACCTCGACTACTCGAGTGAGGCCGACATGGTGCAGAAGTTCCGCACCTCGCTGGCGCTCCAGCCGCTGGCGACGGCGCTGTTCGCCAATTCGCCGTTCACCGAAGGCAAACCCAACGGCTTCCTTTCCTATCGCAGCCACATCTGGACCGATACCGATCCGGCCCGCACCGGCATGGCCAGCTTCGTGTTCGAGGACGGGTTCGGTTACGATCGCTATGTCGAATATATGCTCGACGTGCCGATGTACTTCGTGTTCCGCGATGGGAAGTACATCGACGCCGCCGGCTTGTCGTTCCGCGACTTCATGCAGGGCAAGCTCTCCGTCCTTCCCGGCGAGCTGCCGCGCGAGAGCGACTGGGTGGATCACCTTTCCACGGCCTTCCCCGAAGTGCGGCTCAAGTCCTTCCTCGAAATGCGCGGAGCCGATGGCGGGCCGTGGAACAAGATCTGCGCCCTGCCCGCATTCTGGGTGGGCCTGCTTTATGATCAGGGCGCGCTCGATGCGGCCTGGAACCTGGTCAAGGACTGGGACATGGAAGGCCGCGAGGCCTTGCGAGCCGCCGTGCCGAAGCTGGGGCTGGACGCGCCGCTGCCCGGCGGTGGAACGCTCAAGGACATCGCCGCCGAAGTGCTGGCGATCAGCCGCGCCGGCCTAAATTCGCGTAACCGGCTTAACTCGATGGGTGATACAGAAGCCGGCTTCCTTAACCCGCTCGACGAGATTGTCGCCAGCGGCAAGGTTCCGGCGCAGCGCTTGCTCGACAAGTTCCACGGCGAATGGGGCGGCGACATCAGCCGCGTTTACGAGCTGAGCTTCTAGGCTACTCGGCCAGCTGCAGCACCGCCCGCCGGCCGCGCAAGGCCTGCCCGGCGCGGTGGAACTGCCGCGTGATCAGCCCGTGCTGCGCCATCCAATCGACATAGGCGCGGTACTTCGGATCCTCGGCCAGCAGGTGGGCTTCCTCGGTTTTGGCCCGCCAGAAGTAAATCGCGCTGACGCAGGCCAGGAAGACGGTGTTGCGGACCATGTCCGCCAGCGAATGGCTGACCACCAAAAACGGCAGCGTTTCCAGCCACCAGAAGGTGTTCTTGGCCAAATAGGCCGGGTGCTTGGTAAAGCGGTATGGCCCGTTGGTAAGGACGCCGCGATAGGTCAGGTTCGAGAAGCGTAGGCCGAAGGCAACTGTGGCCCAGGCGTAGATCGCGGTGAGCACGACCAGCAATGCGGCCCATGCCCACAGCAGCCCATTATGCCCAGCCAGCCAGAACCCCCACCCGGCGGTATTGGTCTGATAGAACAAGGGCCCGCCGTTTTGCATCAGCTGGAACGGCGGATAGCAAACCAGCGCTGCCAGCCAGCCCGCAAGGAACGGGTTGGCGCTGCGGATCTGGGCATCAAGCGGCTTCAGCGTCAGGATATAGCCGACCGTGCCGATCTGCGCGTCGATCACAAACATGGCCGTTGTCAGCATGCCAGCCAGCCGGACCGGATCGGTAAGCGTTGGCATCCAGTCATTCTCAACCAGCACGGCAAAGCCGCCGGGGACGATCGAAATCATGAAAGCGGTGAAGAAGCCCTTCACGGCCCAGGCACGGGCATGGCGCCAGACTTCGGCAGGATCGAACGGTTCGCGGCCGATCAGCAGCGCCCCGCAATGCCAGGCCGCATCGCGGGGTTCGATCAGCACGCGGTCCAGCCAGATGACATAGGGGATCGAAAGCAGGAACAGCGGCACCGCGACGGTTCCCAGCACCTCCATCGCCAGCAGGTAAGGACCATTCCAATACCACCGTGCGATGCAATAGAGCGCGCCAATCACCGCCCAGGTCGCCCAGAGGCCGGCCAGCTTGGTCACCGAGACATCGATGATCGCTGACACCGGGCGTGGTCTGCTCCAGTCGATCCCGGTGGAGGCGCGGCGGTGGACCTTGTCGCGAACCAGCGAAACCAGCACCATCGGTGCTGCTGCTGCGACCAGCCCGGTCAGGGCCGCATAGGGACCAGACAGCCGCCCGGCCGGCGCGCCACCGCGGAATTGTGCCGTGATCTCTGGCCAGAAATGGCAAATGAGGACCCACACCATCAGCCCGGCGACGCCCCACAGCCCAACGGCAGCAGAAACGTCGCTCGCCGGTGGCTGCGGACGGGTGGGAAAATTTGCGCGCATCCCCTTCGCCGTAGCGGCGAAGGGTTAAGTTGCGGTAACGTCAGCGGAAAGCGCTGACCTTGCCGCTGTCATCCAGAATGTAGAGTGTGCCACCGGCCACGATTGGTGCAAGCGTCACTGGCTTCTTCAGATCGGCAAACGAGACGGGCGCCCCGTCCTCAATCCCCGCCGAATAGACCTGGCCGATCGAATTTGCGAACCACAGGCGATTGCCGGCCAGCACCGGCCCGGTCCAGAAGATCGGGTTCTTCTTCTTTTCCTCGTTCTCGTAGCGCGCCAACTGGGTCAGCCACCGAACCTTGCCGGTTGCGCGCTGGATGCACAGCAGCTTGCCGTCGTCAGTCAACGTGAAGATCCAGTCCCCGGCGATTGCAGGGGTGGAAATGCCGGCAAGGTTCAGTTCCCAGATGCGCTGCCCGGTAACCAGTTCATAGGCGGCCATGCGCCCGCCCTGGCCCAGCGCGAATACACGCCCACGATCAATGATCGGGTCTGCATCGATATCGGTCAGCACACCCACGGTGGTGGAAAGCGAAGTGCGGGCCAGCGCGTCCGACCACAGCTGGCGGCCATTTTCATAACGATAGGCCACAAGTTCGCCGGTGCTGAAGCCAGCAACAATCGTACCTTGCCCGGCTGCCGGGGCAGCCACCCCGAATACGCCGGTCTGGCCGCTGGATGCGGCCTCATTCCACAGCGATGCGCCATCCGCGGCATTCAACGAATAGACCTGGTTATCCATGGTCATCACGAAGACCGAATTGAAGGCGATGGTTGGGGATCCGCGCAGTGGGCCAGCCGGCTTGACCTTCCAAGCGATCGAACCATCCTTGGCATCGAGCGCAGCGACTTCACCCAGCCCGGTCGTGATGTAGACCCGCCCATCGGCATAGCTGGCTCCGCCACCGTAAATCGAGGATTGGCCATCGCCCTTGATCGAGAAGGGCGTGCTCCAGCGGCGCTGCCCGGTCTGCGCATCGAAGGCGTGGACCGTGCCTGCGGTATCCATCACAAACAACTGGCCGCCGCCGACAACCGGAGAGGCCGCGAGCCGCTGCTTATTGTCCGAACCGGCAACCTGCGCGGACCACGAACGGCCTGGATTGGCGGCAAGTTCCAAATTGCCATAGGACTTGCTGGCCGTGCCGCCGGCCTGAGGCCAGTCAGGATTGGCGGCAGCCGGAGGAACAATCACAGAAACATTGGCCAGCAAGGGATCCACTTTCGCCCCGGTATCAACCCGCGAAAGGATCGGAATGCGATTACCCAGCGTCGGGGTCTTCGGCTTGTCCTTGCCCCCAAAGACCCCACACCCGGCAAGCGAGACAGCCAGCACCAACGCCAGCGAAGCAGCTAGTCCGCGAGAGACCGGGCGGCGCGAAATCGGTGTGGCTTGCATGAGCTATCCTTGACTGAACTTATTGCTGCGCGGCGGCGGGTGCCGCAACGTCTTCGGTCCCGGCATCATGGCCGAGCTGACCGGCCACCTGCCGCATCCGCGTACGGAGCGTCGTGGGAACTTCGGTATTCTTGCCAATTGCGGCGAACAGGGGGCCGGCCTGATCCGGCTTGCCCAGCTTGAGGTAAGCCATGCCAACCAGCTCGCCAGCACTGCCAAACCAGGCATTACCCGGCACGGCCAGCGGCTTCAGGCGATCAATCACCTGCTGCGGCTGCATGGCTTCGAAACGCAGCGAGACTTCGCGGATCGTTGCCAGATCACGATAGGCCTGCGGAGCGGCTTCATCGGCGGCAATAGCCGCGAATGCCTTGGCGCCATCCTCGGCCTTACCCTGCTGAACAAGGATCGCGGCGCGAGTCATAGCAGCGGCCGCCTTGCTGCCATCACTGCCATCCTTGGTCAGCGACTCAAGGTCGGCCAAGGCGGCGGCAGCATTGCCGGCCTCCAGCTTATCCAGCGCGATAGTGGCCTGCTCGCTGCGTTCGCCGGCTGCTTGCTTGGTGGAATTGTCCCACCACAGGTAGCCGGCCAGCATCACCAGACCAGCGGCGATCGCCCCGCCAATCGGCTTGCCATAGCGGCTGAGGATCGACTTGAGTTCCGCCTCACGCAGTGCGTCATCAACCTCGCGAAGGAACACGTCCTGCTGCGCCGCGGCCTGCTCGTCGGCCTTGGACTGCGAATTCGGGCGATCAGACGGGGGCAGGGCCAAGGCAGTTACTTTCACTTGGAAATTGGTTCAAAAAGTTGGTCGCTGTTTACCTGATGAGCAGGCCTTTTCAACGCCCCTTCTCTGCCCTGTCCCCCGTGAAGCACGGGTGAACGACAATTCAGGGAAAGCTGGTCCGCCCCAAGGCCCCAGCATAGAGGTTACGATAAGCCGAAATCATGCGCGCCTCATCATATTCTTGCTCGGCTCGGGCGCGGTTTGCCGCCCCCACCGATGCCCGCAATCCGGCATCTTCAGCCAGTGCGGCCAAGACCTGCGACAGCGCAACCTCATCTCCGGGTGGTGTCAGGAACTGACGGTTTTCGCCCGCCACCATCGCTTCGATATCGCCGACCCGCGGCGCGGCGATTGCGAGACCGCTCGCCATGGCCTCCACCGCTGAGATCGGAAACTGTTCACTATCGGACGAGAGTGCGAACAGGTCGAACAGACCCATTACTTCGGCTGGGCGTGCAACATGGCCGGGCAAGTGGACACGATGACCGATACCCAGCCGAACGGCCTCGGCGCGGATCGCATCGCGCTCTGGCCCATCGCCCAGGATCACCAGTTGCCAGTGATCCGGCAGCGGCGCAAAGGCACGAACCAGCCGCGGGAGGTTCTTGACCGGACGCAGCCCGGCAAGGGTGCCAAGCCACAACTCGCCCTCGTGCTTGATCAGCCGCGGCAGGACATCGGGCTTGGGCTTGCGCCCATAGGCAAAGACCGGGATGCCATTGGGAATGCGGCGCACCATGGCCGCAGGCTGCTTCCAGGCAGTGCGGGCAATATGTTCCAGCCGCTGGGACGGCACGACCAGCTTCTGGGCGCGAAACAGGGCGACGCGGCGATAGACATTGCGCCGCCATTTCAACCGTGACGCTTCGTCCTGGTTGAAACCGTCTTCGTGGTGGACCAGCGGCGGCAGTTGCATCACTTCGGCAAAAGCCGTGTGCGCCAGCACGGCATCCATCGCGCCCCAGTTGTAAGTCAGCACCAGGTCATAGCCGACCATGGCCTGGGCCAATTGCTGCAAGCGGCGGGGAAAAGGCTTACCGGTCAGCGATGGGAACGCCGGGTAATCGACCGGTACGGCCGGATCGATCGCCCTGGCCGCCCCCAAGGCATCGGGCACGGCCGAAACAATGCTGTGCGCCAATTCCGGCCCGAAGCCATTCATCAGCTGGACGGCGCGCATTTCCTTGCCGCCGGGATCGAAGCTGGAATGGAGATGCAGCAACCGCAGCCGCGGAGCCGGACCGCGGCGATTCATTTCACCCTGGCCAGCAAATTGTCGATTGCAGCCACTGCGGCCGGCTCGCTCAGGGTTGGCGCGTGACCAACCTTGCCCACGGTCACCGTCTCGGCATCAGGGAGCAGCTTGGCCATTTTCTTGAAGGTGGCGGCGGTCAGCACATCGGACAATTGCCCGCGCAGCAGTGCGACAGGGCGGCCTGCCAGCGCCTGGAAGGCCGGCCACATATCGACATTGCTGGCCCCATCGGCCTGAGCGAAAGGCTCCGCAATCTTCATGTCATAGTCAAAGTGAATGCGCCCGTTGCTACCCACCACCATGCAGCGCTTGGCCATGGCCAGCCAGTCAATGACCGACGCCTGCGGGAAAGTCGGGCCCTGCGACTCCGCAAGGGCGCGGGCGGCGTGCATCCAGGTTGGAAAATTGCGGGCCTGACCCACATAGCTGCGGATTCGCTCAATCCCCTCGGGGTTCACTTCCGGGCCGATATCGTTGAGCACTGCTCCAACCAGACGCTCAGGCGTCGTGGCGGCAAGCAACATCGTCAGCAGCCCGCCAAGCGACGTGCCGATCGCAACAACCTGTTTGAGCCCGGTCTGATCGAACAGCTCACCCAGGTCCTCAAGGTATTGCATCGGATTATAGGTGGCAGAATCCTTGGCATAGGCACTGTCGCCCCGGCCGCGCAGTTCAACGCAGATTACCCGCCATTCACCCGCCAGCCGCTTGGCCAGCTCTTCAAAGTCGCGGGCGTTGCGGGTCAACCCCGGCAGGCACAGCACTGGCGGCCGATCCTTGCGACCGGGATAGTCGCGGTAATGGAGTTGCAGGCCATCGCGGCTGGTCCAGTAGCCGTCGGTAAAGTCATTCATTTTCTGGCCGGACCCCGGGTAATTGCTGCTCATATCGCGGGCGGTGCTTGTGCCGCCCGGTGCGAAGGGCCACTATTGCCGGATGCGCGCAGAACCGCAAGCCGCCCCCTATCGTGCCGACACGCCGATTGCCGAACTGGCCCCGTGGCTGGCGGACCCGGTGAATGCGGCTGACTTTCCGCAGACCACCCTGCGGTTTCGCAATCATCGCTGGGATGGCGCGATCGGGCTTGCCGGCCTGACCGATAGCGAATGGGTCCAACACTTCGGACGGTTTGCCCCGCTGCCGGATAACCTGCCCCAGCCGCTGGCGCTGCGGTATCACGGCCACCAGTTTCGCGTGTACAATCCGGACCTGGGCGACGGACGCGGTTTCCTCTTCGCGCAAATGCGCGATGGCGCGGGGCGGCTGCTGGACCTGGGCACCAAGGGTTCGGGCCAGACCCCGTGGAGCCGCCAGGGCGATGGCCGCCTGACGCTGAAGGGCGCGGTGCGCGAAATCCTGGCAACCGAAATGCTAGAGGCGCTGGGGGTCAATACCAGCAAGACCTTCTCGGTGATCGAGACGGGAGAAGACCTCTATCGATCGGACGAACCATCGCCGACCCGCTCGGCGGTGATGGTGCGGCTTAGCCACGGCCATATCCGCATCGGCACCTTCCAGCGGCTTGCCCTGCTGGAATCGCGCGAGGAAATGCTCGCGCTGATTGACTATTGCCTGACCCAGTTCCCCGGTCCGCCCCCGCCCGCAGAGGCCCCCGGTCGAGACGAGCCCGCCGTGATCCTGCTGCACCAGGTGGTTGCGCGACTGGCGCAGCTGGCCGCCGAATGGATGGCAGCCGGCTTTGTTCACGGCGTGCTTAATACCGATAACATGAACATCTCGGGTGAGAGCTTTGACTATGGCCCGTGGCGCTGGCTACCGCGATGGGACCCGACATTTACGGCAGCCTATTTCGACCACGGCGGGCTTTACGCCTTTGGCCGTCAGCCGGAAGCGCTGCACTGGAATTGCGGCCAGCTTGCCGTTGCCTTGCGGCTGGTTGCCGAGGCGCCCCCGCTGATCGCTGCGCTGGAGCGGTTCGGTCCGTTGTATCAGGCAGCGCTGGCGCGCCAGCTCCTGTGGCGGATGGGCCTGCAATCGCGCGGCTTTGACGCGGACTATGCGTTGATCGCCCAGGCTGAGCAGGCGATGCGCGCGACAAGCGCCAGCCCCGATGCGTTCTTCCACCGCCACCGCTTTGGCCGCAATGCGCAAGGCGAACTGGCCGCGGCCCTCAAGGAGTTTGAACCGCAAGGCCCCGACCATGACCTGTGGCACGAAGCCACCCCGCCCAGCCTGGTGATCGACCAAGTCGAAACCGTCTGGTCGGCGATCGACCAGCGTGATGACTGGGGCCCGCTGGGAGAAACAATTGCCGCAATCAGGCGGTTGGGTGAAGCACTTGGGCCACCGCCCGCGGTTATGATTTAAGTTGGGTTACCTAAACAAAAGGCAAGACTTTTCAGAGGACAAGTCGTCAGCTAAGGCCGCGACATACCGGTTGCGCGGGCCGGCAGGGGTTGTGAAATGGGTACGGGTGAACTGATTTCCTACGAACCGGCGACCGGAGCAGAGCTCTGGCGCGGCAAACACGGCAACGTGGACGAGATCGTCGCCCGTGCGCGACGTGCCTGGCCGGCCTGGGCTGCCCAGCCGCTGTCGACGCGGATGGAACTGGTGCGCCGCTTCGCCAACGAAGTGCGCAAGGATGCCGAACCGCTGGCGACCATGATTGCGCGCGAAACCGGAAAGCCGATGTGGGAAGCGCGCACCGAAGTTGAGAGCGTGATCAACAAGGTGGAGATTTCGATCCGCGCCTATGCCGACCGAACTGCCCAGCGCAAGCTGGACAATGCCATGCAGGGCACCGCCTCGCTGCGGCACAAGCCGCATGGTGTGATGGCCGTGCTGGGGCCATACAATTTTCCGGCCCATCTGCCCAACGGCCACATCGTCCCCGCGCTGATCGCCGGCAATGCGATTGTCTTCAAACCAAGCGAGAAGACCCCGGCCACAGCCGAACTTCTGGTCAAATGCTTCCACCGCGCTGGTATCTCGGCGGCGGTTGTCCAGTTGCTGATCGGTGGGCCGGCTGAGGGCCAGGCACTGGTCGCGCACGAGGGTATCGACGGCGTTCTGTTCACCGGATCCGCTCACACCGGCATTGCGATCAACCGCAAGCTGGCAACCCGCCCGGACAAGATCGTCGCGCTGGAAATGGGCGGCAATAACCCGCTTGTGGTCTGGGACACGCCGATGATCACCGATGCTGCGGCAATCGTCGTGCAATCCGCCTTTACCTCAGCCGGCCAGCGCTGCACGGCCGCCCGGCGGCTCATCGTCAAACGCTCGATGTACGAACCGCTGATAACCGAAGTGAAGCGGCTGGCAGACCGGATCATCGTGGGCGGCCCATTTGACGAGCCGACCCCATTCATGGGCCCGGTGATCGACAACTATGCAGCCGACGGCCTGACCGAGAGCTTTCTTTACCTGCTGAGCCACGGCGGCAAAGCAATCAAGCACCTGATCCGCCCGCGTGATGACCTGCCATTCCTATCACCCGCGATCATCGATGTCAGCGGCGTGAAGGAGAAGCCCGATGTCGAGTTGTTCGGGCCGCTGCTTCAGGTCAGCCAGGCAGACGAACTCGACGAGGCAATTGCCGAAGCCAACAACACACGCTTCGGTCTATCCGCGTCACTGGTTGGTGGAACGCCCCAAGAATATAACCGGTTCTGGGCCAATGTCCGTGCTGGCGTGATCAATTGGAACCGGCCAACCAATGGCGCCAGTTCGGCCGCGCCATTTGGCGGGGTTGGCCTATCTGGTAATCATCGCCCCAGCGCCTACTACGCGGCAGACTATTGTGCCTATCCGGTCGCCTCCACCGAAATGGAGCAGCCGCGCGCGATGATCGGCGTTGGCCTAAGCGAAGGCTGATCCTCACCCGTTGGTGACAAGATCGACTTCGGTCATGCCATTGGCCATACGCCGGGCATAAACCGTGAAAGCCAGGCCGTTTGTCCCGCCAGAGACCACCTGATCATCACCCGCGGTTAATCGGGTAACCGGCAGGTCCAGGCTGGCAGCGCTGGCATAGTAAAAATCAATCACATCGCGGATGGCGACTGGCGTCTGGAAGTTAACCACGCGCAACCGGCAACCCGGTTGATCGCTTCCGCCGGCCTCTTGAACCTGGGCGCGCGGATAGACCGGAGCCGCCTCTGGCAAGTGCGCGGCCCAATTGAACGAGTAGCTCAGGCTTGCGGCGCATTTTGCCGCAAAGGGCACAGCGGCAGCGACGCTGGCGGCCGTGAGCGCCCCGGCCAGCGGCGAAGTCTTGTCCCCGCCCTGTGGAGCTGGTGCAGGGGGAATTGCCCCTTCAAACATGGCTGCCGCCTCTGCACGGGCCCGCTCCGCTTCCTTGTCATCAGGGCCAAACAAAGGGAGGCCCCCGTCAAGTAAGGTGGCACCCGCCAGGATCGTTGCATTGCGGCTGCCCCCCCCAAGGTCGAGGTCGCTCATCAAGGGCTCAGACAGAGCGCCCATGATCGCGGGATCGCGCATGGTATCCGCTTCGGGGGCGGGCGGCTTGCTGCAGGCAGCAAGCAGAATGAGGCTCAGCAAGGGCAAGAAGCGGTCCATCGCACCGATGCCTTTACCCTGCGATGGTTAAGCTCTCTTTAGCACCGACCTGATTGCGAGTTTCAGATTTTAATTTGAAGCGCGCAGGTCTAGTCGCCGTTGCCATGCACAGACCCTCCGCCTCGCACCGCATCGGCGGATTGCCGCTTGCGCTTGGAGCGCACCTCATCTGGGGGCTGCTGCCTCTCTATCTTTGGCTGGTGGCGACAGTGCCGGCCCTGGAATTCGTCGGGTGGCGGGTGATCTCCTCGTTTCCACTATGCCTTGCGATCCTCGCCTGGCGCGGACAATTGGGTGAGTTGGTGGCGGTTATCCGGGTGCCGAAAGTCCGCTGGATGTTGCTCGCGTCATCACTGCTGATTGCGATCAACTGGCTGGTTTACGTAGCCGCAATCCAATCGGGTGAGGTCTATGCCGCCAGCATCGGCTACTATGTCAGTCCATTGCTCAGTGTACTGGCCGGAACCCTGTTTTTGGGAGAACGCCTAAGCCGCCGGCAGTGGCTTGCTGTCGGGATTTCAGCGCTTGGCGTTACGCTGCTGGCATGGGAAGCGCTTGCATCGCTGGGTATCAGTCTGGCGCTTGCCCTGTCATGGACCGCCTATGGGCTGGTCCGCAAGCTGGCTCCAGTGTCGGCGCTGACCGGCCTGACGATTGAAGTCTTCGTGCTGCTCATTCCGGCCACCGCCATTGCCTGGCATTTCGCACAGGGGCCGGCGGGCAGCGCTGTGCTGTGGAGCCCGCACGATGCGGCCCTGATCGCCTTTTCGGGGGTGGTCACAGCGGCACCGCTTCTGCTGTTCACCCTCGCTGCCCAGCGCCTGCCTTATTCAACGATGGGGATGATCCAGTTTTCATCGCCATCGCTGGTATTCCTGATCGGATTGTTTTTCTTCGGCAAGCCGTTGGGCACGGCACAGCTGGCCAGCTTTGCCCTGATCTGGGCCGCGATTGGCCTGTTTGTTATCGATCTGCTGGCGCGGACCCGCCGTTCCTAGCCCAGATAGCGCCAGGCCAGTTCCTCACCAGCGTGGAACGGCACGATCGGGGTGCCATTGGCCTCGATCAGGTCTGGCACCTGGGTGCCACAGCGTTCCAGTGTCACCGTCCCTTCGTTGAGCGGCAGGCCATAGAAGCGCGGCCCGTGTTCGCTGGCAAAGCCTTCGAACTGCTCGATCGCGCCTTCTTCTTCGAACACGGCCAGATAGCTTTCCAGCGCATAGGGCGCGTTGAAGATCCCCGCACAACCACAGGCGGCCTCCTTTGCGCCCACTGCATGCGGTGCGCTGTCCGTCCCGAGGAAAAACTTGGCGCTGCCCGATGTAGCCGCCTTGCGCAGCGCCAGCCGGTGCACTTCACGCTTGGCCACCGGCAAGCAGTACATATGCGGCCGGATCCCGCCGGTGAACATGGCGTTGCGGTTGATATGCAGGTGCTGCGGCGTGATCGTTGCCGCCACGTTTGGCCCGGCACTCTCGACAAAGGCGGCGGCATCAGCGGTGGTGATATGTTCGAACACCACTTTCAGCCCCGGGAGATCGCGGACCAGTCCTGACAGCGTGCGCTCGATGAACACGGCCTCGCGATCGAAGATGTCGACATGGGCATCAGTGACTTCGCCGTGGATTAGCAGCGGCATGCCGATGGCCTCCATCCGCTCCAGCACCGGGCGGATATTGGCAATATCGGTCACCCCGTGGGCTGAGCCGGTGGTGGCATGGGCGGGATAGAGCTTGGCCGCGGTGAAGGCGCCTTCAGCAAAGCCGCGCGCCACTTCGTCAGCAGAAATGGTGTCAGTCAGATAGGCCGTCATCAGCGGGGTAAAGCCCGGACCAGCAGCAGCGATGATCCGATCACGATAGGCCACCGCCGCCGCAACCGTGGTGATTGGCGGGGAAAGATTGGGCATGACAATCGCCCGTGCGAACTGGTGCGCGGTATGCTTTGCCACCCCGTCCAGCACGGCACCATCGCGCAGGTGAACGTGCCAATCGTCAGGGCGGCGGATCGTCAGAGTCTGTACCATGCCTCCCCATAACCGCTCGCCCTGAGCTTGTCGAAGGGCCGCTTTCCCTTTCTGCGCAACATGGGCCGCAAAATAGTGCGATGCTTCGGCAAGCTCAGCATGAGCGGGTTGAGGGGGTGGATTGACGGTGGGAAAGCCCTATTTGTCACGCATGACTGCAACTCTGTTGGCCGACCGCGCGGTAATCCGCCTGACTGCAACCGAACCGGGTGAAGACCTGCGCGGGTTCCTCAATGGCCTGGTGACCAACGACGTCACCGGCGCCCTGCCGGTGTGGGCGGCCCTGCTGACCCCGCAAGGCAAGGTGATCGCAGACTTCATCGTCTGGGCCAATGGCGATGACCTGCTGCTTGATTGCGAAGCCGAACAGGCTGAAGCGCTCGCCAAGCGCCTGTCGATCTATCGGTTGCGCCGTAAAATCACGATTGCGACCGATCCGGGGCTAGGCGTCCATTGGCGGGCCGGTGATGGCCCTTCATCCGACCCGCGTCTGGCAGAACTCGGTCAACGCTGGATCGGCGAGCGGTCGGGCGACGACGCCTCATCGCAATGGCGGGCGCATCGCCTGTCGCTGGGCGTGACCGAAGGGGCAGCGGAGCTGGCGGACCTGCTCTGGCTGGAATGCAATGCCGCAGAGTTGAACGGCGTGTCCTTCACCAAGGGTTGCTATGTCGGCCAGGAAAACACGGCGCGGATGAACTGGCGGCAAAAGGTCAATCGCCGCCTGGTGGTCGCGCCCCTGGGCGAGAGCGACCCGGCCCGGCAGCGCGCAGCCTATCCGGACCTGGGGCTGGCGGTTGATCACCGCCGGGCCGAGGACATTCCCCCGGCCAGCCTGCCGGCCTGGCTCAACCTTTCGGACCCAGCGTAAGGCCAACCGAAACCGCCTCTTCGATCAGCATCTTTTCGGCAATGTCGCGGCTGGCCGTGCGCGGCAGGCCCAGCGATTGCGCCAGCGCTCCGCCCATCAGCGCATCACCCAGCGCCATCATGCACAGAGCGTGGGTGACATGATGCATCTGGCCCGATTCGTGATCACCCAGATCGTCGATCAGATCATGGACAGCCTGGACCAGCGGATCGAGCGCATCTTCGTTGCCGCTCATCAGCATCCAAGTGGCCAGGGCGCCGCCGCCCTCCTTGTCAAAGGCGTCAAAAGTCAGGTCAACCACATCACGCGCGGTGCCTTCGCCCTTGCGGCTGGCCAGCACCGCATCTTCGATCGTGGCGCATATGGTTATGGCAAGATGCTCAGCCAGCGCCTTTTGCAGCCCGGCGGCCGAACCGAAATGGTGCAGCAGGTTGGCATGGGTTCGGCCGATTCGCGCGGCCACGGCCTTCAACGTCACCGCTTGCGGGCCCAGCTCGATCAGCAGCGCCCGCGCGGCTTCCAGCGCCACGGTGCGGCTCTCTTCTTGGCTCAGGCGCTTCCTTATTGACATGAGTGTAAGTTAACCCCATACAGAGCGCATGAACGCCCCCCTCAAATTCCCCCTCGACGTAGAACCCGCAGCCTCGAACGGCAAGGCCGGTCCTACCCCCGCAGACCTGACCATCACGGTCCGCGACCAGCGTTTTGGCCGAGACAAGAAGCCGGGCCGCTGGTGGCTCAACAATGATCCGGTCGCGACTGCCTGGCACAACGCCCTGTCGGCCACTTTCCCGCGCGGCGAGGCATTCTTCATCGAAGCCGTGAAAGCGCACCGCGAAGGCGCCAGCCCCAAGCTGGAGGCGGAGATCCGTGCTTTCGTTCGCCAAGAGATCAACCACACGCGTGAGCATATCGCCTTCAACCGCGCGGCGGTGGAAGCCGGCTATGACCTGGACTTCATCGACCAGCGCGTTGCCGCCAACCTGGAGCTGACCAAGGACCGCCCGGCGATCATCAATCTGGCCGTTACCATGGCGCTGGAACACTACACCGCGATGATGGCGCAGGAATTCCTGGCCAACCCGAAGCACTTCGCCGGGGCCGAACCGGAAACCGCCGCGATGTGGCGCTGGCATGCGATCGAGGAAATCGAGCACAAGGGTGTCGCCTATGACACCTATCTGCACGCCACCAAGGACTGGACCCGCTATCGTCGCTGGAAGCTGAAGAGCATCATGATGGTCATCGTCACGATCAACTTCCTGCGCCACCGCTGGACCGATACGCTGGATCTGCTGGCGCAGGATGGCCTGACTGGCTGGAAGATGAAGGCCAAACTTGCTTGGTACCTGCTGGGCACTCCGGGCGTGCTACGCCGGATCTTCCCGGCCTGGCTCAGCTATTTTCTGCCCGGCTTCCACCCCTGGAACCACGATGACCGGGCGCTGATCGGCAAGCACGACAGCGAGTTCAAAGACGCAGTCCTGGCCTGATCGATCGGGCAGAACAAAAAAGCCTCCCCAAGCCGGACTTGGGGAGGCTTTTTGCTATCCGGCTCAGGCCGCTCGCTTCATCGGCGGGTCATCGTCGCAATCGCACGGCTCCCCCAGCATGGCCGTGTATTCGATCGCCTGAGCCAATTCCCCGCGCGCCATGCTGTAGCGCGGCGCAATCCGACCCGTCGGGCAGAAACCAAGCTTGCGCAGCACTTGCCCCGAGGCCGGGTTGTCAGCAAAATGATTGGCAACGATACGCCGGTGACCAAGCACCTTGGCCAGCTGCAGGATCGCCCGGCCAGCTTCGCTGGCATAGCCCTGCCCCCAGTGCTCACGGGCAATCCAATAGCCCAAGACCACATCGTCCTCATGCTGGCCAAGTGCGATGCAGCCGATCACCCGCGCCGGCTCGGCCAGCGTCGGCAAAGTAATCAGGAAGTGCGGCAGCCGCTTATCCTGCGGTTTGGCAGCAAAGGCCCGGGCGTCATCCGGGGCATAGGGCCAGGGCGTACGGGTCAGGTTACGGGCGACACTATCGTCGCTGATCCGAGCCAGGACTTCTTCCCAGTCCTCCGGCCAACCCGGCCGCAGGAACAGCCGTTCGCTGCGCATGAACATTGCAGAATCTCCACTCTTCGGCCCCACGCGGTTCGCCCTAGTCGGGTCCCGTGACGCCTTAGTTACACGCTGCTCAGGATGTTTCCGGAGCGGCAGAGGGAGATGCAAAAAGAGGGAGACGGGCGGGGCCCTCTCCCTCATTCGGCCGAAGTCTGGCTTCGGCGGGGCTGCCCGTCAGGACAGCCCGTGATCGACTGTCCGATTATTCGGCGGCAATCGCCATGTCTACCGACACGTACTTGCGGCCGAGTTTGCCATCGTGGAAACGCACGCGGCCTTCGGTCAGCGCGAACAGGGTATGATCCTTGCCCATGCCAACGTTCGCGCCCGGGTACACACGGGTACCGCGCTGACGGATGATGATGTTGCCGCCGATCACTTCCTGACCGCCGAACTTCTTCACGCCAAGGCGACGGCCGGCCGAATCACGACCGTTACGCGACGAACCGCCTGCTTTCTTGTGTGCCATCTCGAACTACTCCGAATTCTTATTCAGCGGCCGCAGCGGCCTTGGGGGCGGCCTTCTTGGCAGCCTTCTTCGCCGGGGCTTCACCAGCACCGACAGCCACGATGCGCAGCAGGGTCATCTGCTGGCGGTGGCCGTTCTTACGGCGATAGTTGTGCCGGCGACGCTTCTTGAAAACGATCACCTTTTCGCTCTTCGCCTGGGCGATGATTTCGGCCGAAACGACGACGCCCTTGGCATCCTTCACTTCGCCGCCGTCACCAGCCAGCAGGACATCACCAAGCGTGATGGTTTCACCAGCTTCACCAGCCAGCTTCTCAACCGCGATCTTGTCTCCGGCGGCAACCCGGTATTGCTTGCCGCCAGTGCGCACTACAGCGAACATGTGACCTATTCCGTATATAAAGCATAGCAACCGCCCCGCGGGTGCGGGGGGCCACAAGAAGGTGCGCCACTAGTCCAAGCACCCTGCCCTGTCAACCAAGTGAGCCAAGGAATCTTGCGCGCTGGCGCGCTTTGCCGGGCGTGCTATGGCGATAGCGATGAATCGACAGCTTGTCAGCCTGATCCCCGTAATGCTGCTGGGTGCCTGCGCTTCGGCGCCGGGTGATTACCCCTCGCTGGCCCGCCGCCCGATTGAGCGGGTGACCGGCACGTTAACCCCTCCGCCCCCGCAGCCGGCCGCGATTCCGGTCGATCCGGCGGTAGTCCGCCAGATCGATTCGCTGCTGGCCCGGGTCCGCGCCGCGGATGCCAAGTTTCAGGCCCGCGAAGGCCGGGTCCGCCAGATCATTGGCGCGGCAGCCAGCGCCGCCAGGGCAAGCGAGGCCTGGTCAGTGGCCATGATCGCACTGGCAGATCTGGACGCCGCACGCAGCGAAGGCATGGTGGCGCTGGCCGATATCGACGCGATCTATGCCGCCAGCCGAATCGAAGGCGAACCGGCCAGCGAGGCCAAGGCCGCACGCGAGGCTGCGAACGCCATCGTTGCCGCCCAGGACAAGGTCATCGCCGGCTTGCAGGCGCAGCTGGTTCTCTAATCCCAGCGCCTGAGGTCAGCGTGATCCTGGTCACGCGGCTCAATCCAGGTCCAGACCCCGCCGCGCCGCTCGCGCTTCCAGAACCACGAATCGCTCTTCAGGTGGTCCATCGCAAAATCGACCGCATCGAACGCGGCCCGGCGGTGTTCGGCAGCCGCAGTAACGCAGACAATCGGCTCGCCGGGATGCAGCAGGCCGGTCCGGTGCAAGATCAGCAGCCCCTGGACTGCAAACCGCCGTGCCGTCGCTTCAGCCAGGCCCCGCATCCCCGGCAGGGTAAGCGGCTCATAGTGTGATAGCTCCAACGCCTCGACATCATTGCCGCCACGGACTTTGCCGACAAAAGTCGCCAGTGCACCTGTGTTGTCGATCTGCCCGGCGAATCGGTCGATCGCTTCGTTCGGATCGAACGGCTCAGCCAGCAGGCGGACATCGATCATCGCCTAACCCCCGCTAACCGGCGGCAGGAAAGCAATCTCATCACCAGCGGCAACCATAACACTGCCGGGATTGGTCAGCAGCTCACCATTACGGGCGATGCGCACCTTCTCATCCAGCAGGGCCACCGCCAGCCCGGCAGGCAGTTCGGCCAACACCGATTCGAGCGCCCCCGGCGCGACGGCGCGCTCGCCCCCGCCAGCCAGGTCAGCCAGACGGCCAAGAAAGACCAGTTTGGCCATCTCAGCCTCCCGTCATCGACATGTGCCGGGACAGGGCCGGGGCAGACCCGGGCGCATCGATCCGGAAGCTATGGCGCAGCGGCTTGATCTTCATTGCCAGGTCCAGCGCTTCGGCCAGTGCCACATCGGCCGAAGCAGAGCGCAGCGCAGCCCGCAGATCGATTTGCTCTCCGCCACCCAGGCAGGGAAAGAGCTGACCCGTGGCGGTAACCCGCACGCGGTTGCACCCGTCGCAGAAATTGTTGCTGAGCGGGGTGATAAAGCCGATCCGGCCGCCGGTTTCGGCAATATCGAAATAGCGGGCCGGGCCGCCGGTGCGGTGCTCGCTGGCGGTCAAGGTCCAGCGCCGTTCCAGCGCGGTGCGCACTTCGCTGAGCGGCAGGTGCTGGTCAAAGCGGTCTTCTTCAACCTCTCCCAACGGCATGACTTCGATCAGCGTCAGCTCCAGCCCCTGGCTGTGGGCCCATTCGATCAGCACCGGGATCTCATCAGCATTGGCATGCTTCAGCGCCACGGTGTTGAGCTTGACCGTCAGGCCGGCCGCTTGCGCTGCCGCGATGCCTTCCAGCACCTGCGCCAAGCTATCCCGCCGGGCGAGCCGGGCGAAACCCGCGCGGTCCAGGGTATCGAGCGAGACATTCACCCGCCGCACCCCGGCCGCGAACAGGTCATCGGCAAACCGGGCCAGCTGCGTGCCATTGGTGGTCAGGGTCAGTTCGTCCAGCCCATTGCCAAGCTTGCGCCCCAGGGCCCGGACCAGCTCGATCATGTCACGCCGAACCAGCGGCTCACCGCCGGTCAGCCGCAGCCGCGTGATCCCCCGGTCAATGAACCCGATGGCCAGCCGGTACAGCTCTTCAAGGCTCAGCACCTCATTGCGGGGCAGGAAGGTCTGGGCCTCGGGCATGCAATAGGCACAGCGCAGGTCACAGCGATCGGTCACCGAAAGGCGCAGATAGGAAATCCGCCGCTGGAACTGGTCGACAAGCGTCATGAGCGCAGCGGTAACACTGCCCCGGCCCCAAAGTCATCCAATGAAATCAATTGCCCAGTCAGACCCGGCGCTCGCGCAAGGTATTCGGCTGCCGCGGCAATGGCTTCCTCGCTTCCGCCTGAAACAGCATTGATCCGCAGCGGCGTCTTGGCCCGCGCGATCATCTGGACGGCCGCAAGGCGCCAACCGCGATGGGTGTGATCGGCAGCCGGGAAGGCCACCAGCAAATCCTCCGTGGCGGCGCGCAATTCCGGCACATGGCGGGCATGGAATTCAGCCGCGGCTTCAAGCGGATCGTCCGGCAGGCCTGCGATCCGCACGCACTCCATCAGCGCCGCTCGCGGGTCAGGGTAATGCCGATCTTCTCACCCGCCTCGCTGATTGCCAGCTTAACGATCTTCACCGTTACTGCCTCTACCCGGTCATCCTGCACGAACAGGGTATCGCAGATATGGTCGGCAACGGCTTCGATCAGGGTAAAGTGCACGCCCTGGGGCAACGCTTCCGATGCCGCAAACTTCAGGTCCATGTAATTCTTGCTGGCGCTGAGCGGCGTTTCGGGCGCGTAACGCTCTGCCACTTTCAGCCGCACCTGAATGGTGAAGCGCAGCGGCTGCGGCTTGCCGGTTTCTTCGGAATAGATGCCGGTCAGGACATCATGCTCGAAATCGGCCACTTCCAGGATCAGCGAATCGGTCATCGGCGCCCTTTAGCGGGGATTTGACCAGCGCGCGAAAATCGCGGTCGGCAGCAGGCGGCCATCATCGCCAAGCTCGCGCACGGCCAGGTCGCCATGTTCGATCTTGCCGGGCAGGTCGGCGAAGACCTCATCCAGCAGGCCAGCCAGCGCCAGGCTGCTCATCCGCACGGCATAAACAGTCAGGAACAGAAAGCTGCTGTCGGCATCGAGCAGCCGGCGGCAATCGCCAACCAGCGGTGCCAGATGCTCTTCCAGACGCCAGACCTCACCCTCTGGCCCGCGTCCGAACTTCGGCGGATCAAGGATAATCCCGTCATACCGCTTGCCGCGCCGCACTTCGCGCGCGCTGAACTTGGCAGCATCGTCGACGATCCAGCGGATCGGACGTTCGGCCATGTCTGACAGCGCCGCATTTTCGCGCGCCTGGGCCACTGACTTCTTGCTGGCATCGACATGGGTCACCGGGCCATATTGCGAGAGCGAGAGCGTCCCCACCCCGGTATAACCGAACAGGTTCATCGTCTGCGCATCGGTCCGCCCGGCCAACTGTTCTCCCATCCAGTCCCACACTGGGGCCATATCGGGGAAGAAGCCGAGGTGCCGGAATGGGGTGCACTGGGCCGTAAACGTGACATCGCCGCGGGCCAGCGGCCAGCCCTCACGCGGGACCGGATTGGCATAGGACCACCGTCCGCCGCCATCATCATCAGAAGCGGGAACGAACTCACCGTCAGAGGCCCAGCGTTCCAGCCGCGGGCGCCACAGCGCCTGCGGTTCAGGCCGAATGAAGCGATAGGGGCCATAGCTTTCAAGCTTGCGGCCATGGCCGCTGTCGAGCAGGCCATAGTCCGGCCAGCCCGCACCGGTCATCACGACCGGCGCTTCGATCAACTCAGCCATTTGGCAGCTCAGCCACGGGGCACCGCGCAGGCGGCGACGTAGTCGGCAATGGCCGCGTAATCGCCCGGCAGCTCGGCAAGACGTTCTTCGCGTTCAAACAGGTCACCAACCCGCGCCGGCAGAACCGGCCGTTGACCGGTCGCGCGCTCGACTGCATCGCCGAACTTGGCCGGGTGCGCCGTGGCCAGCGTCACGACGGGCACGGCCGGATCGATCCCCGCATGCTGCGCGGCATGGAGACCAATCGCGGTGTGGGGATCCAGCAGTTCGCCGGTCTGGTCCCAGGCCCAGCGCAGGGCGCGGGCCATATCATCCGCATCGGCGCGGGCACTGGTAAACAGCGCTGCGGCGCCTTCACGCTGGGCATTGGTCAGCTGCATCGCCTTGGTCGATTCGAACCCGGCCATCTGCGCCGCGATGGCCGCGCCATTCCGGCCGCCAAGATCGAACAGCAGTCGCTCGAAATTGGAAGAAACCTGGATGTCCATCGACGGGGCGGCCGTTGGCGTGACCGTTCCGGCCGAATAGTCGCCCGTGGTCAACGCCCGGTGGAGGATGTCGTTGACGTTGGTGGCAACGATCAAACGCTCGATCGGCAGGCCCATCTGCGCCGCGACATAGCCGGCAAAGACATCGCCGAAATTGCCGGTCGGGACCGAGAAGGCCACCTTGCGATGTGGCGCACCAAGCTGCAGTCCGGCGGCGAAGTAATAGACCACCTGCGCCATCAACCGTGCCCAGTTGATCGAATTGACGGCGCCGATCGCAAACCGATCCGTCATCGCCGCATCGTTGAACATCCGCTTCACCATCGCCTGGGCATCGTCAAAAGTGCCCTCAATCGCGATGTTATGGACGTTGGGCGCCAGCACCGTGGTCATCTGCCGGCGCTGTACTTCGCTAACCCGCCCCTTGGGGTGGAGCATGAAAATCTCGACCCGCGCGCGGCCCGCCACAGCATCGATCGCCGCCGAACCGGTGTCACCAGAAGTGGCGCCCACAATCGTCAGCGGATCGCCGCCGCGACCCAGGAACTCCTCGAACAGCAGCCCCAGCAATTGCAGCGCCACGTCCTTAAAGGCCAGGGTCGGGCCATGGAACAGCTCAAGCAGCCATTGCTGCTCGTCCAGCTGCTTGAGCGGCGTCACGGCCTTGTGCGCGAAGCGGCCATAGGCCTGCCTGGTCAGCTCAAGCAGCCGCTCCGGCGTAAGGCAATCGCCAACGAAAGGCTGCATCACTCGCGCGGCCAGCTCGGCATAGGGCAGACCGGCCATCGCCGCGATCTCTGCTTCGGTGAAGCGGGGCCACTGGCGGGGCACATATAGCCCACCATCATTGGCCAGGCCCGCAAGCGTCGCTCCGGCGAAATCCAGCGCGGGTGCGCTGCCACGGGTCGAAATGTAGTCCATACAAGCCGGGCCGTTAGCCCTCGCCGTCCCGCGCGGCAAGGCGCTTGCGCAGGGCAAGCGCATAGATCACCACCGCCACGCCGGCAAACAGGAACCATTGAATGGCATAGGACCAATGATTGTTGGGAATGGTCTTGGGGTCGGGGATCGCACTTTGGGCAAGGCCAGCCAATGGCGGATCGGCAATCAGGCGAACCGATTGGCCGGCTCCCGGCGCGATCACACCCTGCACCTTGCCGCCGCTCCAATCGCGTTCGGCCAGGTCCTTGGACCAACCGAGCACAACCTCGGCGCGGGCCCCGTCCGGGAGAAGACAGCTTACCGAATGGGCCCAACCGACCGCACCCTGACGATCATAGCCAGCAAGCGGTGCATCCTTGCCCTCGACCTGGCAATCGATGGTCGTGCGGCGGAACAGCGCCAGCTCCTGTCGCGCCGGGTCGCTGGGCCAGGCCAGTTCAGCGCTGAGCGTCTGCGCGGCGGCATAGCGTGCCAGCAGCGCTTCCTTCTGGGCCCGGCGATCCAGCTGCCAGAACCCGAGGGCGATCATCACGCCCACAGCGGCAAGGACCAGCAGGGTCGAAAAGATCGGGATGCGGCGGATCACGGCTGGCGCAGGTCGTTGTTGGTCGCCTCAATCGCCTTGCGGCGGTACTCCGCGACGAGCAGCGCGGCCTTGCTGACGCGCAGACCCCACAGCGTCAGACCCGCGACCAATGGCACCCACAGCACGATGTGGACCCAGAACGGCGGATGCACCGCGAATTCCAGCCAGACCGCCAGACCGACGACCAGCGCGCCAACAATCATGGTTAGGAACGCCGCCGGACCATCGCCAACGTTGAACTGCGAATAGTCCAGCCCGCAGGCGCCGCAGCGCCGGGCAAACCGCGCCGGGCCGTCAAACAGCGAACGGGCGCCGCATTGCGGGCAGAGACCGAAAAGGGCAGCCGCGGGGATCCCGGGCTGCCCTTTCGTTTCTTGGCTTGAGCCGTCCACCATCAGTGGATCGGGTGGCCCCAGCCGCCCCACACGTAGATGGCGACGAACAGGAACAGCCACACCACGTCAACGAAGTGCCAATACCAGGCGGCAGCTTCGAAGCCGAAGTGCTGCTTGGGCGTGAAATCACCGTTGTAGGCGCGCTTGAGGCAGACGATCAGGAAGATCGTGCCGACCAGCACGTGGAAGCCGTGGAACCCGGTGGCCATGTAGAAGGCCGACCCATAGGTATTCTCGCCAAAGGCGAACGGCGCATGCGCATATTCGTAGGCCTGAATGCATGTGAACAGAGCGCCCAGGGCGATCGTGGCCCATAGGCCCTTCTTCAGGCCATCGCGATCGCCGTGGATCAGCGCATGGTGCGCCCAGGTCACGGTAGTGCCCGAGCACAGCAGGATCATGGTGTTCAGCAGCGGCAGATCGAAGGGATCAAGCACAGCTTCGATCGCCTTGGGCGGCCACTGTCCACCCACCACTTCGGCCAGGTCGCTGGGGAACAGCGAGAAGTCGAAGAAGGCCCAGAACCAGCCGACGAAGAACATCACTTCCGAAGCGATGAAGGTGATCATGCCATAACGCAGGTGCAGCTGCACAACCGGGGTATGGTGCCCCTCGTTCGCTTCACGAACAACCTTGGTCCACCACTGGAACATGGTGAAGAGGATGCCGAAGAAGCCGACCAGCAGGACATACTTGCCTGCCGCCATGTCATGCATCGTCAACACGCCGCCGCTGGTCGCGGTGACAGCCGAAGCCGAGCCGAGGAACGGCAGGATATCGGGCTCGAGAATGTGGTAATCGTGGTTCTTGGTTCCGGCCATGTCCGTGGTCCCCAATTGATCCCCTAAGGCGCCCGCGGGCCACCCGCGACGCATGAATTGCCGATGCCCTTATCGTGCGGCTGACGACTGGTCCAGTGCCTTTGACGGCTGATCCGCAGCAAGGTGGAAAGTGTAGCTGAGCGTGATCTGTTCAATGTCCTTCGTCTCCGGATCCTCCAGGATCTTGGGGTCGACGTAGTAGATCACCGGCATGTTCACGCGTTGCCCGGGCTGAAGCGTTTGCTCGTTGAAGCAAAAACACTGGATCTTGTTGAAGTACTTGCCCGCCAGTTCCGGCTCAACATTAAACGAGGCGATCCCGGTTACCGGCTGGTTGGCAAGGTTTTCCGCATGGTAAAATGCCATCTTGCGGGCACCGATCCGCAGGTCCTGGGTGGTCTGCTCGGCCCCGAACTTCCAGGGCATCTGGCGATCGACATTCGCATCAAAGCGAACCGAGATCGTCTTCGCAGTGGCTCTCACAGTCGCCGCTTGGGCCTCGCTGACCCGCATGGTGGTGCCGCCAAAGCCGGTCACCTGGCAAAAGATGCGGTAAAGTGGGACCGAAGCGAAGCCCAGCGCCAGCATCGCACAGGCACCCAACAGTGCCAGCATGCCGGTGCGGGCGTTGGGATCCTTGGGCAGGGTCAAGACAGCCATGGCCTCACCCTCCCAGGCGGGCGATGCTGATGAAATAGAACAGCACGACCATCGCGCCGAGCAGGCCGCCCAGCATCAGGTTGCGCTGCTTGATGATCCGCTTGCGTTCGGCCTGAGGGTCTTCGGGAAACTGGGGCATTTGGTTTATCCCATGATCCAGCGGTCCGCCACCAGGGCGGCGAACAGCGCAAAAAGGTAGAACACCGAAAAGGCGAACAAGCGCTTTTCGGGGCCCATGTCGGATTCCCCCACCCCCTGCCGGAACACTGCAACACGCAGCGCCAGCACCAGGAAGATCGCCGAAAGCAGCAGGGCCGAAGCCCCATAGACCACGCCTGCCCCGGCGATCCAGAAAGGCAGCATGGCAAGCGGCAGCAACAGCACGGCATAGACGAGGATTTGCCGCCGGGTAGAATGTTGACCAGCCACCACCGGCATCATCGGGATGCCTGCTTTCGCGTAGTCCGTTTCAACAAACAGCGCGAGCGCCCAGAAATGCGGCGGGGTCCAGAAGAAGATGATCGCAAACAGCAGGATCGGCATCAGGGTGATCTCACCCGTCGCCGCGATCCAGCCGATCATTGGCGGAAAGGCCCCTGCCCCGCCACCGATCACGATGTTCTGCGGCGTACGCGGCTTCAGCCACATGGTGTAGATCACCGCGTAGTAGAAGATCGAGAAGGCCAGGACCGCAGCCGCGAGGTACCCCACGCCAACCGCCATCATCAGCACCGAAAAGAACGACAGCACCAATCCGAAATCGCGGGCCGATTCGCGCGGCATCCGCCCGGCTGGCAGCGGCCGCCCGGCGGTGCGCTTCATCTGCGCATCGATATCTGCTTCCCACCACATGTTGAGCGCAGCCGAACCGCCCGCACCCACGGCAATGCAGAGAATGGCGGTAAAGCCCAGAACCGGGTTCACCGGAACGGGGGCAGCCAGCAGGCCGCACAGGCCGGTGAAGATCACCAGGCTCATCACGCGCGGCTTGGTCAGCGCGAAGAAATCGCGCCAGTCGGTCGGGAGCGCGGGCGCAGGAGGGCTGGCAGCAGTCATGGTTGGTTGCGCCTATAGTCGCGGCTCAGAGTCGCTTCAACCAATCGATGAGCAGCGCGTTAACTTCTTCGGGCCGCTCTTGCTGGGTCCAGTGTCCGACCCCGTCCAGCACGTGCCCTTCAACCCCGGGCGCGAACATCCGCATCATGGCCACCGGATCAGCTACGGCGCCAAACAGGCTGGTGGCGGGATCACGGGTGCCGCCGATGAACAGGCAGGGCTGTTCCAGCTGCCGGCCTTGCCAGGCCTTCAGCCATTCATAGTCACGCTCGTGGTTGCGATAGCGGTTGAGCGGGCCGCGGAAGCCGGAACTTTTGAACTCACTTTCGTAGTAATCAAGGTCGGCCTCACTCAGCCACGGCACCTGCTGCGGGTCAGGCAGCCCCTCCAGGAAGGTAGCCCCGTAGGGCTTGTCCCAGTAATTGCCCGGCGGCACATCGCCCGAGATTGAATACATCATCCGCGCCACGAAATCGCGCGGGTCCGCCTCCGCTTCTGCCTCGGCCACGCCGGGTTCCTGGAAGAACTCTTGATAGAAGAACCGCCCCTGGCTGGTGAAGTATTCATGGAATACCTCGGTAAAGGGGCGGAGGGGGGCACCTGCGAAAGGCACCGACATACCTGCCACGGCGCTAACTCGCTGCGGATTGGTGAAGGCCGTGTTCCAGACAATCGGTGCGCCCCAGTCGTGGCCGATCAGCACGACGCGCTGATCGGGAGCGAGTGCATCGGCCAAGCCGATAAGGTCACCGGCAATCTTCTGGAGTGTATAGGCCTCAACCGGCTGCGGCTTGTCCGATCCGCCATAGCCGCGCACATCGATCGCACAGGCGGTGTAGCCGGCCGCCGCGACCGGCCCCAGTTGGTGACGCCACGAATACCAGCTTTCGGGAAAGCCGTGGACCATGATCGCCAGCGGCGCGGTGCCGGGCGCGGGTCCTTCCAGCGCGCAGCGCAGGCGAACTTCACCGCAGTCGACCATCCGGAATTCAGGCATCAAAAACCTCCCGCCGCGCAGCAGGCGGCCAATACTCCCCTCCCGCTAGCGGGAGGGGAAAGGGGAGGGTCTGTTATCGATCCTCCAAAAAGCAAAAGGGGAAGGAACATGCCCTCCCCCCAACCCCTCCCGCTTGCGGGAGGGGAGCTTGCGGTGTCCGCCCCCTCGAGGGCGGACGATCCGTCAATGGTGACCCTTGTCCTCGATGACCGGCAGGGTTTCGAACTGGTGGAACGGCGGCGGGCTGGACAGGGTCCATTCCAGCGTCGTGGCACCTTCGCCCCAGTAGTTGTCAGCAGCCTTCTTGCCCAGCGTATAGGCGTAGAGGATGTTGACGAACCAGATCACCAGCGAGCTCGCCATGATGACGTAGCCGATCGAGGAGATGTAGTTCCAATAGGCGTAGGCTTCGGTGTAGTCCGGATAGCGGCGCGGCATCCCCTGCAGACCCAGGAAATGCTGGGGGAAGAAGATGGTGTTCACGCCAATGAAGAACACCCAGAAGTGCAGGTGCGACAGGAACTCCGAGTGCATGCGGCCGCTCATCTTCGGGAACCAGTAATAGAACCCGGCGAAGAGCGCGGTCACCGCACCCAGCGACAACACGTAGTGGAAGTGCGCCACCACATAGTAGGTATCGTGCAGCACGTCGTCCACGCCGCCATTGGCCAGAACCACGCCGGTCACGCCGCCAACGGTGAACAGGAAGATGAAGCCCATCGCCCAGACCAGCGGCGACTTGAACTCAAGGCTGCCGCCCCACATCGTCGCGATCCAGCTGAAGATCTTGATGCCGGTCGGCACCGCGATCACCATCGTGGCGAGGGTGAAGTACAGCTTCGTGTTCACGCTCATGCCGGTGGTGTACATGTGGTGCGCCCAGACGACGAACCCGACCACACCGATCGCGACCATGGCGTAGGCCATGCCGAGGTAGCCGAACACCGGCTTCTTCGAGAAGGTCGAGACGATCTGGCTGATGATGCCGAAGCCCGGCAGGATCATGATGTACACTTCGGGGTGGCCGAAGAACCAGAACAGGTGCTGGTAAAGCACCGGGTCACCGCCGCCGGCCGGATCGAAGAAGGTCGTGCCAAAGTTGCGGTCGGTGATCAGCATGGTGATCGCCGCGGCAAGAACCGGCAGGGCCAGCAGCAGCAGGAAGGCGGTAACCAGCACCGACCAGACGAACAGCGGCATCTTGTGCAGGGTCATGCCCGGCGCGCGCATGTTGAAAATGGTGGTGATGAAGTTGATCGCGCCCATGATCGAGGCCGCACCGGCAAGGTGCAGCGCGAAGATCGCAAAGTCCACCGACGGGCCGGTCGAACCATAGGTCGACAGAGGCGCGTAGGCGGTCCAGCCGATCCCGGCACCGATCCCCGTACCACCAGGCACGAAGGCCGACATCAACAGCGAGCAGAAGCCGGCAACGGTCAGCCAGAACGAGATGTTGTTCATGCGCGGGAAGGCCATGTCCGGCGCCCCGATCATGATCGGCACGAACCAGTTGCCGAAGCCGCCGATGATCGCCGGCATGACCATGAAGAACACCATGATCAGACCGTGGGCCGTGATCAGCACGTTCCACATGTGGAGCGACTGGTCAAAGCTGGGGTTGGCTTCACCGAACCAGCGGGCAAAGGTATCGAGGTACTGGATCCCGGGCTGGGCCAGCTCAAGGCGCATCATGCCCGAGAAGGCTCCGCCCACGATCCCCGCGAAGATCGCGAAGATCAGGTAAAGCGTCCCGATGTCCTTGTGGTTGGTCGACATGAACCAGCGCGCAAAGAAGCCCGGCTTGTGGTCATGATCGTGATGGGCCCCGTCGTCGTGGGCCTGGAAGTGTTCGGCGGTGGTAGCCATGATGGAACCCTTGTCCTTCTAGATCTGGCTTAGGCGGCCGGGGCCGGCGAAGCAGCCGGAGCGGCGGCAGGCGCAGCAGCGGCAGCGGGAGCAGCGGCGGGCGCGGCGGCAGGAGCAGCAGGCGCTGCCGGGGCTTCAGGCAGACCATCGATCTTGCCACCGGCCTGGGTCATGACCCATGCATTGTACTTGGGACGCGGCAGAGCTTCGACCACGATCGGCATATAGCCGTGGCGGGCACCGCAGAGTTCCGAGCACTGGCCGTAATATACGCCCGGCTCCTTGATGAAGAGCACCTTCTCGTTGATGCGCCCCGGGACAGCGTCAAGCTTCGACCACAGCGACGGCACGGCAAACGAGTGAATCACGTCAGCCGCAGTCACCTGCAGGCGGATCGGCTCACCAGCCGGAACAACCATGCGGAAGTCAGCAGCCAAGTGGCCCGGCTCGCCGCGCTTCTTGGCTTCTTCTTCCGGCAGCATGTTCGAAATGACTTCAAAGCCGCCGTTATCCGGATAGCTATAGGTCCAGAACCACTGGTTGCCAGTTGCCTTGATCGTCACCGCATTGGCCGGTGCCGGCTTGTACTGCTTGGCAATCAGCGTGACCGAAGGCACAGCGATTGCGACAAGAATCAGGATCGGCAGGCCGGTCCAGATCACTTCAAGCACAGTGTTGTGGCTGGTCTTCGAAGCAACCGGGTTGGCGCGCTTGTTGTAGCGGGCGATCACCCACAGCAGCAGACCCAGCACGAACAGCGAGATGACGGTGATAACCGGCAGCAAGAACGCATCGTGCATCCAGCGGGCATATTCACCGGTCGGCGAATACTGGTCCTGCAGGTGGATACCCTTGGCCACCGGCATGCCCTTGCCCGGGGTTGGCGCCATTGGCGTGTAACCGCCGGGCGCCACCTGGTAGCGGGGATCGTTAGGGTCAACCTTCGGCGCTTCCGGCGCCGGAGCGGCAGTCACTGCAGGGGCAGTTGCCGCCGGAGCAGCAGCAGCTGGTGCGGCCGCCGGAGTGGCAGTTGCGGCAGCAGCTTCCACAGCCGGTGCAGCAGCGGCAGCCGGAGCAGCCAGCGCCGCTTGCGGCAGCGCGGCCAGTGCCAGGGAAAGACCGATTGCCTTGATCGCATGTCCCGCGGCGCGGGCAGTTCGAGCCAGTATCATCGTAGCGCTACTTTCGCTTTCCTTTGCGGCAAGAGCAGGGCCAAGCCCATCTCCCGCCCCCATGGGAGTCAGATTTGCTGGGGCCTATACGCGCGCTTGCGGGGCACCTCAAGCGCCTCTAGGGGATATTTTTGAACACCCCCTCAGCCAACCCGGCACTTCGACCGTGCCCGCCGCGGCAATATCAGGCAAAGGATCTATTTTTTCATGCAGGATGAAGATGTTCTGGCAGAATTCCGCGCCAGCAAGGCATTGCTCGAAGGGCATTTCCTGCTGTCATCGGGGCGCCACAGCGCGCATTACCTGCAATGCGCACGCGTCCTCATGGACCCGGCGCGCGCCGCGCGGCTGGCAATCGCCCTTGCTCAAAAAATCCCGCGCGAGCTGCGAAAGGACATCGCCAAAGTCGTTTCCCCCGCCATGGGTGGCGTGATCATCGGGCATGAGATGGGCCGTGCGCTTGAAGTTGAGGCGATCTTTGTCGAGCGCCCAACGGGGACCTTCGAAGTGCGTCGCGGCTTTACCATCGAACCGGGCGAAAAGGTGCTGCTGGTTGAAGACGTCGTCACCACCGGCCTTTCGAGCCGCGAAGCGATGGATTGCGTGCGCGAGGCGGGCGGTGAAGTAATTGCGGCGGCAGCGCTGGTCGACCGTTCCGCCGGGTCTGTCGATCTGGGCGTGCCGTTTTTCCCGTTGATTGCCATCAACTTCCCCACCTACGCGCCGGAAGAACTGCCGCCCGAACTGGCAGCCACCCCCGCGAGCAAGCCGGGGAGCCGCGCAAAGCCGTGATACCGCATCGCTTGCGACTGGGTGTGAACATCGATCACGTTGCGACCATTCGCAACGCCCGCGGTGGTGAGCATCCCGATCCGGTCCGCGCAGCAGAGATCGTCGCGGCCTGCGGCGGTGATGGCATTACTGTTCACCTGCGCGAAGACCGCCGCCATATCCATGATGAGGACCTGGCGCGGGTTCAGGATGCGACTGGTCTTCCCCTCAATCTGGAAATGGCCGCCACGGACGAGATGCTGGCGATTGCGCTTCAGCACAAGCCGCATGCCGCCTGCATCGTCCCCGAGCGGCGCGAGGAGCGGACCACCGAAGGCGGTCTTGACGCCGCCGGACAACACAATCGCCTGGTGCCGATTGTAAGCCGCCTGCGCGATGCCGGGATCCGGGTGAGCCTGTTCATTGGCCCGGACGAGCGCCAGATCGAGGCAGCCATGAAGCTGGGCGCGCCCGTCGTGGAGCTGCACACCGGCGATTACGCCCGTGCCGAAGGCGAAGCTCGCGCGGTCGAACTCAAAAAGCTGGCTGACATGGCAGCGCTTGCGGCCAAGAACGGGATCGAGCCGCATGCCGGCCACGGCCTGACGTACGAGAACGTCCAGCCCATCGCCGCGATCCCCCAGATCGCAGAACTCAACATCGGCCACTATCTTATCGGTGAGGCCGTTTTTGTTGGCCTTGAGGCGAGTGTGCGACGGATGCGCGAACTGATGGATGCGGCCCGTTGATCATCGCCATCGGTTCTGACCTTTGCAACATCGAGCGGATCCAGAACTCGCTCAACCGCTTTGGCGAGCGGTTCGAGCAACGCGTGTTCACGGATATCGAACGGGCCAAGGCTGCCAGCCGCCCCTTCACCAAGGCCGGCACCCTGGCCAAGCGCTTTGCCGCAAAAGAGGCTTTTTCGAAGGCAGTTGGCACCGGGTTCAAGCGGGGGGTGTTCATGAAGGACATCGGCGTGGTCAACGCCTGCTCCGGCGCGCCCACCCTGGCGCTGACCGGCGGCGCGGCCGCGCGACTTGCCGACATCACCCCCGAAGGCCATGAAGCCTTGGTCCATCTGACCCTTACCGACGACCATCCCTGGGCCCAGGCCTTTGTGATTATCGAGGCACGCCCCAAATGACGGTACCCATGACTGACAAGAACTCCCCTGCTCCGACCGGCGCCGATCAACCCGAAAAGGTCAATTGGCTGGCTGAGATAAAGAGCCTCGCGCTGATGTTGCTGGCCGTGCTCGCCTTCCACAGCGTCGTGGCCAAGCCATTCTACATCCCGTCGATCTCGATGATGCCCAACCTGCTGGTGGGCGATCGGCTGGTTGTCTCCAAGTTTCCCTATGGCTTCAACTGGTCTTCAGTGAGCTTCCATCTGCTGCCGCGCGGAAGCTGGCGCGTGCTGGGAGGCACGCCGGACTATGGTGACATCGTCATCGTCGTGCCGGCCAACCGCGAGGAAGACCTGATCAAGCGGGTGATCGCGCGCCCTGGGGATCGAATTGCCGTGAAGGACGGGGCCGTCATCCTGAATGGCCAGCCGGTGCCGCGCGTGATCGAACCATCGGTCCAATTGCCCGAGGACCCGGAACTGACCTGCGATGGAAGTCCGTGTTATACCTATTTCGAGAACTACAAGGTTCGCCTACCCTCGGGACGGACAGTTTATGAAGTTCCCGCCTTCCGCGAAACGCTTCCCAACGGTGCTAGCTATACCGTGATCGATCACATGCAGCAGAGCCTCGACACCATGGACGAGATTACTGTGCCCGAAGGCCATGTTTTCCTAATGGGTGACAACCGTGACCATTCGGCCGACAGCCGCGCCGCCCTGTGGGAAAACGGTCTGGGTGGGCCAGTCCCGCTCTACGACATCGGCGGGCGCGCTGAATTCACGACCTTTAGCCTCAACGGCAGCGAAAGCTGGAACCCACTGACTTGGTGGGGCGCACTGCGCGGTGATCGCGCATGGCGCAGCCTTCGACCCGTCCACGTGGCTCAGGGCAAATAAGCGGAGAACCAGCCGCAATGAGCGAAGCAGCCAATGAAACCCCGGCGAAAAGCCGACGCAACCGCAAGCTGATGGCTGCGGCCCCCACTGCAGTCGGGCCGACCGACATCTCTGACCCGCTGCTGCGCCATGAGGCCAAGCGGGCCTTTGTCTGGATCGGGATGGTGGGGCTGGTCGCACTGGCCGTGCTGCTTGCCCAGCCCTTGCTGGTGATCTTTGGTGGCATGGTCTTTGCAGCCATGGTTGACGGCGGGGCGCGGCTGCTTGGCCGGGTCCTGCCGGTCAACCGGGCGATCCGGGTCACGCTCGTCCTGCTGTTCGCCGTTGCTTTCCTGACCTGGACGGCGATGTTTGCCGGCAGCCAGATTGCCGCGCAGGCATCCGAACTGCCGGCGATTGTCCAGGCCCAGACCCTGAAGGTCGCCGCCTGGCTCGAAACCCATGGCTTCCGGATCAATACCGGGAATGTCCAGGGCCTGATCGAACAGGCGATCGGCGGCGTACGCCAGGTCACCTCCGCGGTTGGCGGGGTAATCGGCGGCTTGACCACGGCGTTCCTGATCGTGGTCCTGGGTATCTATTTCGCAGCCGAACCGCAGCTCTACCGCCGCGGCTTTGCCTGGATGCTACCGCGCGAAGAGCGCGATTCCTTCGATGTCACCGCCGCACAAATGGGCAGAACTCTGCGTATGCTGATGTTCGGCCGGCTTGTTGGCATGGCGGTGGAAGGGGTTGGCACCTGGTTGATGCTCGCAATTTATGGCGTGCCCATGGCCGGATTGCTTGGCTTGCTGACCGGACTGCTTGCCTTCCTGCCCAACATCGGCGCACCGATCTCGGGCCTGCTGATGGTATTGGTAGGCTTCTCCGGCGGCTGGGAAATGGGGGTTTACTGCATCTTCGTCTACGTCGTCGTGCAAACGGTGGATGGCAACATCATCGTGCCGATGATCGCCAAGAAGACTGCCGACCTGGCGCCGGCGCTGGTCCTTGGCGCGCAGCTGATCATGGGTGCCCTGTTTGGCATTATCGGCCTGATGCTGGCCGATCCACTTGTTGCCATGCTCAAGGTCGCGCTGGAGCGGCAATCCGAACGCAATGACCGATCAGAAGCGGCCAACAAGGTATAAACAATGGCCCGCAAATTTCTTTACATTATTGCCGCGCTCATCACCCTGTTCATTGCCGGGCGGTTGGCATTGGGCTTCTACCCCGAACAGCTCACCCGCATGGCCTTTACGCCGGGCGCCGCGTTCGAACAGCAGCCCGCTGCGCCAACCAGTGCCTATGCCGATCCGGCACGCTGGCTTGCGCATCCCGGCCAGCCGACGGCTGGCCCGGCAGCGTGGCTGCCGACCGGATCCAGTGCCGAAGACAAGAAGCTTTCGGTGCCGGTGTTCTTCATCCATCCGACGACCTACCTCAAGCGTGCGCACTGGAATGCTCCGCTGGATGACGCAGACGCCAACCGTATCGCCGCGATGATGGTCCGGGCCGCAGCGACCCCATTCAACGTATCAGCTCAGGTCTGGGCGCCACGGTACCGTCAAGCCACCTTTGGCGCTTTCGTGACCGACAAGCCCGAGGCGCAGCAAGCTTTGGACCTGGCCTATGGCGACGTTTCGGCGGCGTTCGATCAATTCATCGCCAGCATTCCGGCCGGCAGCCCTTTCGCCATCGCCGGCCATAGCCAAGGCGGCTACCACCTGAAGCGTCTGCTGGCCGACAGGGTCAAAGACACGCCGCTCGCCCCCAGGCTGGTTGCCGCCTATCCGATCGGCTGGCTGGTCGATCAGACTGCAGATCTTCCCGCCATGGGCTTTCCCGCCTGCACCACCCCGGACCAGACCGGGTGCGTCATTTCGTGGCTGAGCTATACCGATGACGGCAATGCCGACATGATGATTGACGCCTATCAGCGTTTTGCCGGCAAGCGCCCGGCCGAGGCCGCCGCCCCGCGTTATCTGTGCTCAAACCCTTTGACCGGCATGGCCGGTGGCACGGCACCAGCCAGCGCCAACCTTGGTGCAATGGTACCCGATACCCGGCTTGAGAACGGCACGATCAAGGCAGGCCTTGTCGGCGCGCGCTGCGATGCCCAGGGCATCCTGCGGATCGGCACTGGACCGGACATGGGGCCCTTTGTCCTGCCAGAGGGGAATTACCATGTTTATGACGTGCCCCTCTATTGGACCAATCTGCGTGCTGACTTTCTTCGCCGGGCCAAGGCATGGCAGGCACGCTAGTCACCACCGTCGCGCCGGACTTTCGGGCGGCCCTGCCGGGCGGCGGAGCCTTGCTTGGGCTTGACCTGGGCACCCAGACCATTGGCACGGCCTTTTGCGATGCAGGCTGGCGGTTTGCTTCACCAGGCAAGACGCTGAAACGAGGCAAATTCGGCGCGGATCGCCAAGCGCTCGCGGCGCTGGTTGCCGAACGCGGGATCAGGGGCGTAGTCATCGGCCTGCCACTGAACATGGACGGCAGCGAGGGGCCGCGCAGTCAGTCAAGCCGCGCCTATGCCCGCAACGTGGCCGAAGCCCTCACCGTTCCGGTCCTGCTGTGGGATGAGCGCTGGTCCACCGCCAGCGCCGAAAGCGCCCTGATCGCGCAGGACATGAGCCGCGCCAAACGGGTCGATCGGATCGATGCAGCAGCGGCAGCGGTTATCCTGCAAGCTGCGATCGATGCCCTGGCCGGAGGCTTTGCCTAGGCCGCCAGTTCGCTGCGCCGGGCCTTGGCCTCCATCGCCACCAACCGGCTGCCGGCCTGCTCCGCCCTGCGCCACAGTGCGTCGCGCGCGGCAACATCGTCCGCCGCCCCGGCCAAGGCATCCCAACAAGCCAGGCGCATCCGGTCACTCGGGTGGCCATGGGCAAAACGATCGGCCAGATCAAACGCTTCCTGTCCGCCCAGCCCCACGGCGATGCGCATGAAGGCCTCGCTCGGCCCGCCTGAAACAATAGCCCCGATCCGCCGCTGGTCCAGATCGAAGCGGTACTGATCAAGCCAGCCTTGCGCACCGGTGGTGTGCATGATGTTGAGCGAAACCGACAGGGAATCGGCCGGCAGCTGGGCGTGAACGTCGTGGTGGGCCCGGTAGAGCATGAGCTTGCCCTCTTCCAGCCGAGAGCGTTCGATAAAGCGCAGGCTGGGAACGGCTTCTCCGGCATAACCGGTCACAGCGCCGTAATCGTATTCGTAGTAATCGCTCCAATAGCCTGGGCCGAAATAGCCCAGGGTCAGGAAGCTGAAATTGTGATCGTGCGGCAGGCCATAGACAAACGAGGTGCCACCGGATGCACGCAGCATGTGCTCATCGGTGGAAGGCCAAAGGTTGGCCCGGATGAAGAAGTTGCCATTGGGCGGCGCCAGCATCACCACCTGGGGGCCATAAGAGCTATCCAGCACATCCTCGCGATGGCGCCTCGCAAGCTCGGTCACCAGCACGTCGCCAAGGAACTGCTTGTCATTGCCGAGCCGCCGCAGCCACAGGGCAGCATTATCGAGCCGCTCTGCATCGTCAAAATCCACCCCGATGGCCGCCAGCCCGTCGCAAGCTTCATCCAGGCTGGCCACCCGATCATCGGCCAGTTCGATCACGCGGGGCATATGTTCACCTCGGCCAATTGGGGATAGGCTTCAAGCAGCTGCGCGCGCAGGGCCCCGGCTGGCGCGGCCAACGGATCATCGCTGCGCTGGGCAATGGCGGTAAGCGCGGCAAAACCGGCACCGCTATCCAGACCCAGGCATTCACGCAGGGCCTGCCAACGCAGATGCGGCGATCCGGTTTCTTCCGCCATGGACGCCAGCAAGGGCGCCGCATCGATTCGGCCCATCCGGCCAAGCAAGGACACCGCCAGTTCCAACCGACTGTCACGCGGGCTGGCTGCGGCCTGATGAAGCAGGCGGCCATCTTCCAGCGCATACTCGCAGCTCGGCTCGGGCGATGCCTCGGGGCGCTGCAATTTCAGCAGGACCATGATCCCGGGCACCGATTTGAATATCTGGGCGGTGTCGCGCCCCCGGCGGTGCGAGATCGCACCCGCGCGCAGCCTTGCCTCCGTCCGCTCCAAAGCAACGCCTTGCGGGTGGCGGTGCACGGCCCGGACCAGTTCCACCTCGGCACTGCCAGCCAGGACATGTTCCCAGGCTTCGTTGGCGGCAAAGGTGACCGATTGCGCCGGCGGCTTCAGCGCCAGGCCTGCTCCGTCAATTGCCTGGAGCGCCAGGTTCGCGCTGCCACAACGGGCCAGAACCAGCGTTGCCAAGGTCCGGTCACATTGGTGGCGCAGCGGCACTTGCCCCAATGGCTCCTGCCCAAGTTCGCCAAGCAGCCATCCGATCGCACCGCCAACCAGATCAGAGGCCGCAGGGCTGCCCGGCGTGAACAAAGCGCGGAGCAGGGGCAATTCGGCCAACGCCTGGCCAGCGGCAAGGCCCGCCAGATCAGCCTCCAATTCAGCGCCGGGGCCAGACTGGCGCCAGGTTGCCGATTGCTCCACCAGCCGCTGCTGGATCTGGCGCTGCGGGGTATCATCCGCCCGCAGCGCCATCAGTTCCGGTCCGATCAGCATCCGGACAGGTCCGCGCTCAACCGCCTACGATCACGTCATAGACGAAGGTCATCATCATGATGATCGTGTCGTTCGACTGCAGGCCCTGCGCCGGGTGAGCCAGGCTGCCGAACACGCCGGTCAGCGTATCGAGATCGGGCAGCGCAGAGATATCGATCTTGGGCAGGTTCATCTTTCTTCCCCTCGGTTTGGCGCAAGACGGAGGTGCCTTGCCGGCGCAACCTCGGCGAAACGAGCGCAGGAGATAAAATTAAAAGATTGTAATCGGGGCCGCGGCTCAGCAGAGAAACGTCGATGAGCCAGCCCCCGCCCAGCGTTGTGCCGCCCGGCACGGAGTTCGATCCATCGCTTGCCTCTCGCATGATGACGCGGCACGGCCATGGTGGCTGGCTGGGCATCCGCTATCATGATCACGGTGCCAACTGGGTGGAACTTGCCCTGCCCTGGCGCGAGGAGCTGGTCGGGATCGATGGGCAAGGCGTGCTGGCATCTGGCCCGATCATCAGCCTGATGGACAATGCCACCTCAATGAGCGTGTGGACGTTGAACAAGAAGTTCGTGCCCCATGCCACGCTTGACCTGCGGGTCGATTACATGCGCGCGGCCAAGCCCGGCCGAACAGTGATCGGACGCGGGGAATGCTATAAGCTGACCCGCACGATCTCGTTCATCCGCGGCATCGCTTATGACGAGGATCCCGCAGACCCGGTGGCCCATGTCACCGGCACCTTCATGGCAACCCACGGATCCTACCTGTGACCGGCCTGACCCTGCCCCCCTATGCCCAGGCCCTGGGGATCGAGATTGACCACGACGAATCCGGGGAACCGGTGCTGAAAGTGGACTATTCCAACCGCGTCGCGGGACGGCCCGGCTTCCTGCACGGCGGGGCCATGTCCGGGTTGATGGAGATGGCGGGCTTTGCGGCACTTCAGGCCGAACTGGACCGCCGCGGGGAGACGATGCGGCTGAAGCCGGTCAACATCCAGGTGGAATTCATGCGCGGGGGGACCGAGCAGGTAACCTATGCCAAGGGCACCGTCACCCGCGCCGGCCGCCGGGTGGCGCTGGTCAATGCCGAAGCCTGGCAGGATGACCGGAGCAAGCCGATCGCCCTGGCCCAGATCAAGGTGCTGCTGATCCCTGCCGAATGATCACGGTAAGGCCGGGCTCGTCTGGCACGGCTAGGCCGGGCACAAGTTCAAGCTGTGCTGCGTCTGCCCGCGACCGGTTCAGGACCGCCACGGGCACACCGGGTTCGTAGACCACGCGGTCGGCGCTACCCAGCCAGCGCGCCTGGCGGAGGGTCAGATCATCAGGATCCTGCGAAGAGAGCACAATCTCGTAAGTGCCGCCGGCGCTGCTATCTGCGCCAGCCAGCCAGCCATCGACATCGGCCCCATCAACCAGCGGATCAAGCGCGCCGCCCGCCGCCAGTGCCGCATCCATCACCCGCCGCCGCTCACGGCCATCGGGCCAGCGCGCCTTCATGGCCGCCCGCGCAGCATTCAGCCCTTCCGCCAGCGTGCCCAGCGAGGCGGGCAGCAAGCCTTCAAGCCGCAGGCGCAGCGCCTTGGCCAGACCGGCCGAAACGCCCCCTGTCGAAACCGCAACCAGCACTGGCCCCCGTTCCAGCAGACTGGGCGTGGTGAAGTCGCACAGCTCTGGCCGGTCAACCACGTTCACCAGCAAACCGCGTGCCTTGAGCTGGGCTGCGGCTGCCTCTGGTTCGTCCAGGGCTACGAAAGCCAGCCGGGCCTGAGGATCATTGGCGCCAACGATCTTGGCCCCGGCCCGTTCCAGCAAGCGACACTTGGCCTCGGCCGCCTCCCCTTCGCCCAGCACGATCACCGGCTGGCCGGCAAGGCGGTGGAACAGGGGCAGGCTGTGCAGCATCAATCGAGCCAGGCCGGCACCCGCTCAGCGGCAGAGATCGCTTCGGGGACGATGCGGTCAGCAACGACGGCATACTGATCGCCATCGACCATCACTTCAGCCACGAACCCACGGCTGTTGTAGGACGAAGCCATGGTCGCGCCATAGGCCCCGGCCGTGCGGAACACGGCCAGATCGCCGGCAACGAGCGCATCAATCTCGCGGTCCATGGCAAAGGTATCACCCGTCTCGCAAATCGGGCCGACAATGTGCGCGGTCATGCGCTGGCCGGTGGGCTTGACCGCCTCGAAATCGTGCCAGGCACCATACATTGCCGGGCGGGCGAGATCGTTCATCGCGGCATCGACAATCACGAAGGGGGTGTTGTTCGAGCTGCGCTTCACCCGGATCGCACGGGTCAGCAGCACACCTGCATTGCCGACGATGACCCGACCAGGTTCAAACATCAGGGTTACGTCCCAGCCGCCGCAGACACGGGCAACCATGGCGCCGTAATCGGCCGGCGTGGGGAAGACCTCTCCCGCCTTGTAGGTAACGCCAAGACCGCCACCAAGGTCGGCATGGGTAACGGTCTGGCCGTTTGCCCGCAGTTCCGCGATCAGCGCGCCAACCTTGATGAAGGCATCTTCCAGCGGCTGCAGGTGCTGAAGCTGGCTGCCGATGTGGACGGCCACCCCGCGCATATCCAGCCCCGGCAGTTCCGCCAGACGGGCATAGATCCCCGCGGCGCGGTCAATCGGTACGCCAAACTTGTTCTCGGCCTTGCCGGTTGAAATTTTTTCATGCGTGCGGGCATCGACATCGGGATTGACCCGCAGGGCGCAAGCTGCCCGCTGCCCGCGCGCAGCGGCCACAGCGGCAAGTTCAATGCCCTCTTCCTCGCTCTCGATATTGAACTGGCCGATTCCGGCATCGAGGCCCTGGATCATTTCCCGCTCAAGCTTGCCAACGCCGGAAAAGACGATGTCCTTGCCCGGCATGCCTGCAGCCAGCGCGCGCGCCAGTTCGCCGCCCGAGACGACATCGGCACCAAAGCCTTCGCGCTGCATCACGCGCAGCACGGCCAGGTTCGGGTTGGCCTTGATCGCGAAAGCCACGTGCTTCTTCGGCAGCGCGCTCAGCGCCTCGCTGAAGACACGGGCGTGGCGTTCCAGCGTGGCGCGCGAATAGACATAAACTGGGGTGCCAATTTCTTCGGCGATGCGGCTCAGCGGCACGCGCTCGGCGTGCAGCTCGCCGTTGATGATTTGAAAGTGGTCCATGAAGTCTTACTCGTCGGAAGGGGGCAGATCGAACGGATCGTCAGTACGGTCTTCCGATCGTTTTCGCAGTTCCACGCTGCGTTCAGGGGCTGCTTGCGGATCAACCTGGAGCAGTGCCTTGGCCTTGGGCCGATCCTCGCGCCCATAAGGCGGCGGGGGCAGATCCTGCCCGGCCTTGGGTTTCAGATCCGCCTGCTGCCCGCAAGCGCCAAGCGCCAACAGCAAGACAGCGGGAAGAACCTGGCGACGCATGACGATTACTCCAGCCCCAGCGCCACGCGCGCTTCGGCCACGCGCTGCCTTACCTGTTCAGGCGCCGTTCCGCCATAGCTGGCGCGCGAGGCAACCGAAGCATCGACCGAGAGCGCGGCAAAGACCCGCGCGTCAATCCGCGCGTCAATCGCCTGGAGATCGGCCAGCGGCAGGGCATCGAGCGCAACGCCCCGGCTCTCTGCCAGCTTCACCGCCGCGCCGGTGATGTGATGCGCCTCACGGAACGGGATATTGGCCTGGCGGACCAGCCAATCGGCCAGGTCGGTCGCCGTGGCATAGCCCAGTTCTGCCGCTTCACGCATCCGCCCGGTGCGGAAGGTGGTGCCGCTGACCATGCCCTCCATTGCGGCAAGGCAGAGCGTCAGCAGCCCGGCGGCTTCAAAGACCGGCGGCTTGTCATCCTGCATGTCCTTTGAATAGGCCAGCGGCAGGCCCTTCATCGTGATCATCAGGCTGGTCAGGCTGCCAATGATCCGGCCAGCATGGCCGCGCACCAGTTCGGCCGCATCGGGGTTTTTCTTTTGCGGCATGATCGAACTGCCGGTCGACAGTGCATCGGGCAGCGCAGCAAAGCCGAAGGGCTGGCTGGCCCAGATAATGAATTCTTCGGCCAGCCGGGAAAGGTGCAGTGCTATCTGCGCCGCCGCCATCAGGTAATCGAGCGCGAAATCGCGGTCCGAAACCGAATCGAGGCTGTTGCGGGTCGGCGCGGCAAATCCGAGCGCGCCGGCTGTCGCCTGGCGATCGATCGGGAAGCCCGTGCCGGCCAGGGCCGCCGATCCCAGCGGGCACTGGTTCAACCGCGCCCGCGCATCCGCCAGCCGCGAGCGATCGCGCGCGGCCATTTCGTAATAGGCCATCAAGTGATGCCCCAAAGTGACCGGCTGGGCCGTTTGCAAATGGGTGAAGCCGGGCATGATACTCTCGGCATGCTCACCCGCGCGGGTGACCAGAGCCACCTGCAGCGCCTTGAGCCCCGCATCGGCCTGATCCAGCGCATCGCGGACCCAAAGCCGGAAATCAGTCGCCACCTGATCGTTGCGGCTGCGCGCGGTGTGGAGCCGCCCCGCCACTGGACCGATCAGTTCAGCCAAACGGCTTTCGGTGGTCATGTGAATATCTTCGAGGTCCCAGTTTTCCGGGACGCCATTGGCTTCATACTCGGCCGCAACCTGATCAAGCCCGCGGAAAATGGCGGCTGCATCGGTATCGCTGACAATGCCTTGTGCACCGAGCATTGCGACATGGGCCTTGCTTGCGGCCACGTCTTGCCGCCACAGCGCCTTGTCGAAGGGGATCGACGCATTTATCTCGCGCATGATTGCCGAGGGTCCCTCGGCAAACCGTCCGCCCCACATTGCATTGGAGCTGCTCTTGCTATCGTCCCGCTCGCTCAAGATTGCCGTCCTTGGCTGTGCCCTGCTGATCGGGGGGTGCGATAGGGAAAGCAAGGCTCCGGCGCAACCTGCCGCGTCACCTGCGGGCGGCGAACTTTCTGGTACGATCGACCGCAGCAACAAGGGAAGCGCTCTGCCCGATTTCACCCTGCGCGATGCCAGCGGCAAGACGGTGGAACTGGCGAGCTTCAAGGGCAAGCCGCTGCTGATCAATTTATGGGCGACTTGGTGCGCGCCTTGCGTGGCCGAATTGCCAACCCTGAACCAGCTCGCCAAGGACCGCGAAGCCAGCCTGAAGGTGCTGACCGTGTCGCAGGACATGCCGCCGGCCGACAAGGTAGCCGGCTTCCTCAAGGCGCGCGGGGCGGACCGGCTTGAACCGTGGATCGATCCCGATGGTGAGCTGACCGTGCAGTACAAGGTCACCGTCTTGCCGACGACGATCTACTACAACGCCGACGGGCGCGAGGTCTGGCGCTATGTCGGCGGACATGACTGGAGCAACGCCGAAACTGCCAAGATGCTGGAAGAGAAGTGATTGCCGTCGCTGGCCTTCACCTTAAGCCAGAAATGGTGGGCGCTAACGGGCTCGAACCGCTGACCCTCTCGGTGTAAACGAGATGCTCTACCAACTGAGCTAAGCGCCCGACCGAACGGTCAAGGATCGCGCGCCTAGCGCAATCTGCACGTCTTGGGAAGGCCTGCCGATCAAACCAGTGTGGCGGCCGGCGCGCCCAGTTCAGCAAAGTAGCGTGACATGGTGTCCGCCGCCTGATCCGACAAGGTGATAAAAGCCCGGCGCCGGTCGGTTTCATCCTCCACGCGTTGCAGCAGGCCCGCTTCAGTCATTTGGCCGATCCAGCGCAACGCTGTGGTTGGCGGAACACCCGAAGCAATGCAGAGTGAGGTGACAGAGACGCGGGTGTGCTCGGCCCGCGCCGCGGTCAAATCGAGCAGCATGTCCCAGGCAGGGTCAGCGAACAGATCGCCATCGAAATACCGTCCGCGCAGCTGGCGCTGGCGTATAATCCGGCGAATAAGCCGCGGATCAGGCAGTGGCGGGCGGGTGGCACGCACCAGACGCTCGCTTCCGTCCGCGCCGGTGGGAGTGAAGGTGGAGCCGGGGCTCTCAAATCGGAACGGCGATTCGCGCCCGTCACCTTTGCCGCGACTGGGGCTTTCAAGCCGCTCCAGCCGCTCCGCGATCTGGCCAACTTGCTCGGTCAGCCGCAGCAGGACCAGTCGATCCGCTTCGGACAGTTCGCGCAGTCGCAGGTTGGGAACTCTTGCCAGCACCCGGCCAAGTGCGATGACCCGCTCGGCCCGGCTGGGCTCTACCAGGATCTGGGGGTTCGACTGATCGAGGCAGGCAAAGACATCGTCCAGCGCCGCGACCGTTGTCGAGACGATCAGGTGCGCACCGCAGGTCGCCGCCCGCAGATCAATCCGCGCCAGAGCGGCGAGTTGCGTGCCTTCCACCACGGGACAATCGAGCAAAACCACGTCACCCAGCGGCCGCGCATCCCCCTCTAGCAGGGTTGCCACATCTCCGGCTTCGGCAATCCGGAAACCGGCAGCCTCAGCATCTTCGCGCAATTCTTCGCGCAAGTGCCCGCGGTCAGCAAAGATCGACAAGGCCAGTGGCAGGCCTGCCGTATCCTCAGCGGGTGCTCCGTAGGAAAAAGGTTGTACTGCCATAGGCTTACGACTCCCGTTCGCTTTGAACAGAGGTAGAACAAACGCACCCTATGTCAATAGTACCTAGTCGACGAAAGGATCCCGCACGAGGATCGTATCCTCTCGTTCGGGCGAAGTGCTGACCAGCGCCACCGGGGTTTCGATCAGTTCCTGCACGCGCTGGATATACTTGATCGCCTGGGCCGGAAGGTCAGCCCAGCTGCGGGCACCGGCGGTGGTACCGCTCCAGCCCTCCATTTCCTCATAGATTGGCTCGACATTGGCCTGGTCGGCCGCATGGCTTGGAAAATAGTCCAGCACCTTGCCGTTCAGGCGATAGCCGGTGCAGATCTTCACCGTCTCGAACCCGTCCAGCACGTCAAGTTTGGTCAGCGCAATGCCGGTGACGCCGGAAATGGCGCAGGATTGGCGCACCAGCACCGCATCGAACCAGCCACAACGGCGCTTGCGCCCCGTCACCGTGCCAAATTCATGCCCGCGCTCGCCGAGCCGCTGGCCGGTTTCATCGTCCAGCTCCGTCGGGAACGGTCCCGAGCCCACGCGGGTGGTATAGGCCTTGACGATGCCAAGGACAAAACCGGTGCTCGATGGGCCAAGCCCCGAACCGCTGGCCGCAGTGCCGCTGACCGTGTTGGAACTGGTGACGAAGGGATAGGTCCCGTGATCGACATCCAGCAGCACACCTTGCGCACCTTCGAACAGGATGCGGGCCCCGGCCTTGCGCACAGTATTGAGCCGCTTCCACACCGGCTGGGCATATTTCAGCACTGAAGGGGCGATTTCCTTAAGGTCTGCCAGCAGCTGGGCCCGGTCGACCGGCGGCTGGCCGAACCCGGCGCGCAGCGCATCATGGTGCGCGCAAAGGCGGTCAAGCTGGGCATCAAGGGCATCAAGGTGGGCCAGATCGCACACCCGGATCGCGCGGCGGCCAACCTTGTCTTCATAAGCCGGGCCGATCCCGCGCCCGGTCGTGCCGATCTTGCCCGAACCGGCGGCCGCCTCGCGCAGGCCATCCAGATCGCGGTGCAGCGGAAGGATCAGGGGGCAGTTATCGGCAATGGCGAAGTTTTCGGTGTTGATGACCACGCCCTGCCCTTCAAGCTTGGCGATCTCGCTCTTGAGGTGCCAGGGATCAAGCACCACGCCGTTGCCAATGATCGAAAGCGTGCCGGTTACGATGCCGGAGGGCAGCAGGCTAAGCTTGTAGACCTGATCGCCCACCACCAGCGTATGGCCGGCATTGTGCCCGCCCTGGAACCGCACCACGGCATCGGCGCGGCTGGCCAGCCAGTCGACGATCTTGCCCTTGCCCTCATCGCCCCACTGGGCGCCGATCACGGTTACGTTGGCCATTTGATAGAGTCCCTCACCCTGCCAAGAAACCCGCAAGCGCCCTTCGACAGGACTCGGCGCAAGGGGTGGACCAGTGGGGGCGAACGGCCCCGCAAACGGCGCGGTCGGTAGGCGGATGCGAGGGACGCGTCAAGCCATCCGCGTGCTTCGACTAGAGCTTGACGGTCTCGGTCCCATCCAGCCGATGCGTGCAATCCAGCGCCACCGGCTCGCACGCGGTGCAAACAGCAGCAACCGTGCGCCAGCCAACCGCGCGCAGGCGGGCGGCTGCTTCGGCATCATGGCCCAGCGGCAGGAACAGGGTGTCGGGGCGCGGTTCGGCTTCGGCCAAGGCGTCGATCAGGTCATCGGGATAGAGCGAGAAGCCGATTGCCGGTTCGGTCTCGGCCCCGCTGCCCAGAATGGCATAGCTGCCGCCGCGCCCGACCGCGCCTTGCAGGCCTTCGGCATAGATCGTGAAGCCAAACCAGGACTGGTATTCAAAGCCATGGCGTTCGCTGGGGTCAAGCGTCAACCGGGCGAGATTGCCAACCCGGTCTGCGATGTTGCGCAGCGCGGCAATCCGGCCAGCCAGGACGCCGCCCTTGTCGAAAGCCGCCAGTTTCTCGATTGCTGTTTCGAAGGGGCCAATCGCGGCAAGCAGTGGCAGATAGGCCTGTCCGCCGGCTGCAACGAGGCCACCGGCATCCTTGGCATCAAGTTCGCGGCGAACGGCTTCGATCTGGTCGGCACCAAGCGGGAAAGCTTCCGCAGCCAGGGCATCCACCAGATCCGGCAGGGTAAAGTCCACCGACAGACCCTTGGCCCCGGCAGCTGTCAGCGCTTCAAGCGCAACCGCCAGCACTTCGCCGGCCGCAGCAACCGAATCGTTACCGATCAGTTCGGCCCCAAGCTGCAGGCGCTCCCGCGTGGGATCGAGCCCGTCGCCCTTGATCGTCACAACCTGCCCGGCATAGCACAACCGCAGCGGGCGGGCGTGCTCGGCCAGGGCCGTGGCGGCGATCCGGCCGACCTGGACAGTGATATCACTGCGCAGCGCAAGCGTACGCAGGCTCGCCGGGTCGACAAAGCGGAACATCCGGCGCGGTTGAACCCCAGCCATTCGGCTGGCCATCGACTTTTCAAATTCGATCGTTGGCGGTTGGACCCGATCGTAGCCGTGGCTGTCCAACACATCGAGCACGGCGCGAGTCACGCGCGCAGCACTTGCCGCATCGCGTGGCAACCGGTCTTCAAGGCCTTCGGGCAACAGGTCGCGGTCGGTGTCTTGCATCGTGCGATCCCGTTGCCCGATTGCGGCTTAAAACGCCAGAGCCATGACCCGCTTCACACCCGGCACATCGCGCGCGGCGGAGATGACATTGGCGGGAACCGGGCTATCGACGCTGAGCAGCAGCACGGCTTCGCCGCCGGCGGCGCGGCGGCCAAGGTTGAAGGTGCCGATGTTGATGCCCGCTTCGCCCAGCAGGGTACCGATCCGGCCGATGAAGCCGGGAGCATCCTCGTTGACGATGTACATCATGTTACCGGCCAGTTCGGCCTCAACCTTGATCCCGAACAGTTCGATCAGGCGCGGTTCGGCGTTGGAGAAGAGCGTGCCGGCCACCGAGCGCTCACCCGCATCGGTCTTCACCGAAACGCGGATCAGGGTGTGGTAATCGCCTTCCTTCTCGGTCTTTACCTCACGCACTTCGATCCCGCGCTCCTTGGCCAGGAACGGGGCGTTGACCATGTTCACGGTGTCCGACTGAACGCGCAGGAAGCCGGCGAGGACGGCGGCGACAATCGGCTTGATGTTGAGTTCGGCCGCAGCACCTTCGGCGTGGATCGAAATTCGCGGGATTGCGCCGGTGGTCAGCTGCCCGACCAGGCTGCCCAGCTGTTCGGCCAGTGCCATGTAAGGCTTCAGCTTCGGCGCTTCCTCGGCCGAGAGCGAAGGCATATTGAGCGCGTTGGTGACGCCGCCGTTGACCAGGTAATCGGCCATCTGTTCGGCCACCTGCAGCGCCACGTTGACCTGGGCCTCGTTGGTCGAAGCGCCAAGGTGCGGGGTGCAGATGAAGTTCGGGGTGCCGAACAGCGGCGAATCCTTGGCTGGCTCGGTCTGAAACACGTCAAGCGCGGCACCGGCAACCTGGCCGCTGTCGAGCGCATCCTTGAGCGCGGCTTCATCAATCAGCCCGCCGCGCGCACAGTTGATGATGCGCACGCCCTTCTTGGTCTTGGCGATGTTTTCGGCCGAGAGGATATTGCGCGTCTGGTCGGTGAGCGGCGTGTGCAACGTGATGAAGTCTGCGCGGGCCAGCAGGCCATCCAGATCCACCTTTTCCACGCCCATTTCCACGGCGCGCTCGGGCGTCAGGAATGGATCGAAGGCCACGACCTTCATCCGCAGACCAATGGCGCGGCTGGCGACGATCGAACCGATGTTGCCTGCACCGATCAGGCCCAGCGTCTTGCCGGTCACTTCAACGCCCATGAAATCGTTCTTCGGCCACTTGCCGGCCTGGGTTTGAGCATTGGCTTCGGGGATCTGGCGGGCCAGCGCAAACATCAGCGCGATGGCGTGTTCGGCGGTGGTGATCGAGTTGCCGAACGGCGTGTTCATCACCACCACGCCCTGCGCCGAGGCAGCCGGAATATCGACGTTATCGACACCGATGCCGGCGCGGCCAATCACCTTGAGGTTCTTGGCGGCGGCGAGGATTTCCTTGGTGACCTTGGTCGAGGAACGGATCGCGAGGCCATCGTAATCGCCGATGCGGGCGATCAGTTGTTCGGGGGTTTCGCCAGTGATCACGTCAACATCGCAGCCCATCTCGGTAAAGATGCGGGCAGCGTTGGGATCCATCTTGTCGGAAATGAGTACGCGGGGCTTGGTCATGATAAGCCTCTTTCAATTGGAAATGGAGGGGGCGGGCGGACGCATTTGGCCCGCCCGGAAAATTAGGCGGCCTTGGTCGTCGCGTAGGCCCAGTCGAGCCAGGGGCCGAGCGCCTCAATGTCTTCAACATTGACGGTCGCGCCACACCAGATCCGCAGGCCCGGAGGGGCGTCGCGGTAACCGGCGATATCGAAGGCCGCGCCTTCCTTTTCGAGCGCGCCAGCCATGGCCTTGATGAAGGCCTCGTCTGCGCCTTCGACCGAGAGGCAGACCGAGGTCGTGGAGCGGGTCGCCGCGTCCGCACAGAGGTGCGAAAGCCACGAACGCTCTTCCACGATCTTGTTCAGGGCAGCGGCATTGGCATTCGACCGCGCTTGCAAGCCGGTGAGCCCACCAAGGCCCTTGGCCCATTCCAGCGCGAAGATCGCATCCTCGACGGCGAGCATCGAGGGGGTATTGATCGTCTCTCCCTTGAACACGCCTTCAGCCAGCTTGCCCTTTGAAACAAGGCGGAACACCTTGGGCAGCGGCCAGGCCGGGGTGTAGGTTTCCAGCCGCTCGACCGCGCGCGGGCCCAGGATCAGCACGCCGTGGCCGCCTTCACCGCCTAGCACCTTCTGCCACGAGAAAGTTGCGACATCGATCTTCGACCAGTCGATATCATAGGCAAAGACAGCCGAAGTGGCATCTGCAAAGGACAGGCCTTCGCGGTCAGCAGGAATGAAATCGGCATTCGGCACGCGGACGCCCGAAGTCGTGCCGTTCCAGGTGAACAGCACGTCATTCGACCAGTCGATCGCGCCAAGATCAGGCAGCTGACCGTAATCGGCGCGCAGGACAGTGGGATCAAGCTTAAGCTGCTTGGCCGCGTCGGTTACCCAGCCTTCGCCAAACGATTCCCACGCCAGCGTGGTGACCGGGCGGGCGCCGAGCATGGTCCACATGGCCATCTCGAAGGCACCGGTATCGGACCCCGGAACAATGCCGATGCGGTGCGTATCGGGCAGGCCGAGCACTTCGCGCATCAGGTCGATGCAGTACTGCAGGCGCGTCTTGCCGATCTTGGCGCGGTGCGAGCGCCCAAGCGATTCGGTAGCCAGTTTTTCAAGGGCATATCCGGGCGGCTTGGCGCAGGGACCGGAAGAAAAGAACGGACGCGCGGGTTTGCGCGCAGGCAGTTGTGCAGTCATTGTAGTCTCTCCTTGCAGAGAGCACGCGCGGCGTTGGGACCGCGTGGCCCGGAGCCGCACATAGAGACGGCCCCGGGCTTGTCAATGACGCATCGCTATGTTGCCGGGATCAATACCCGGACTTGCGGAACAGCACCTTGCCGCGCTGCGCGACGTAAAGCTTCTCGAAGCTGACCGGATGGAAATAGGCCTCAACCTTTTCGCCGGTCGGCAGAACACCATAGACCTCATAACAGCCACCATCGACCTTGGCCTTGGTCACCTGCCAACCATCCTTAGTCAGCTGAGCCTTGAGCGCATCGACATTTTTCCAGCCGGACTGCGGGCCGGCCTGGCACTTGACCTTGCCGGTGGCTGCGGCCGGGGTGGCGATGGAAAGCGTGGCAGCCGAGGCAAGGCCGAACATCGCGGCGAGGATCAGGGAACGCATGGACTTATACTCCTGCTTGGGGGGAAGGATTTGACTTGAACGTTTGGCGCAGCGCCAGGGCCAACCAGAGCAAAGCCAGCGGTGCGAAATGAACCAGCGCGGCAATCGCGCCATCGTGGATCAACCACCAGTGCAACAGGGTAAGCACGGCGGCGGGATAGGCCAGTTGCTGAACCCGTTTCCAGCCGGCCCGCAGCCGCTTCATCGCAGCCTGGTTGCTGGTCAGCGCCATCGGCAGCATCAGCGCAAGCGCAAGCCAGCCGGTCCAGATCGAAGCGATCGGCAACTCACCGAGCACCGCCCGCAGGCTGCCCATATCAATCCCGTAGAAGGCCAGGTGGGCCGCAGCATAGCCAAAAGCGGCAACTCCAAGCGCGCGGCGGCGGGCCAGGAGCCACAACAGCCAGCGGCGCGGGCCAAGCAGGCCAGCCAGCGGCCCGATCAACATCGCTGCAATCATCAGCCGGGCGCTCGTTTCGCCGGTTGGATGCAGCATATCCATCGTCAGAATGGCGCCTGTTGACCAGCCGTACAGCAGGACCAGACCGGGCAGCGCAAGCACGCCCCAGAACAGACTGACGCTATTGATAATCGTTCGCATTAGTTGCGGATAACCTGCCCGGGCCCCGCTGGCAACCCCCGCCCGAGGATCTTGTGACTGTATATTCCTGTTAACCACGTTATAAGATCGATCCACGATGCACCGAACACTCGCCCTGCTGCCCGCGGTGGCTCTGGTAAGCGCCTGCATTGACATTCCACAATCGCAGAAGCGCGGCACCGTGCGCCGTCCCGCAGCCACTTCGCTGACCTCGCGACCGGAACTCCGCCAGTGCCTCGCCGACCTGAGCACCAATCGCGCAGGCTTCACGCCGCTTCCCGACCAGTATTACGGTGCCGGCTGCTCAACGGTCGGCACGGTCCGTCTCACCAGCCTGCGTAGCGATGACGCGCATCTGCAACTCGCCAACCTCGGCCCGGTCGCCTGCCCGCTTGCCGAAACGTTTGCCGGATGGGCCCGCTTCGGCGCTGACCGCGCAGCACGGCAAATCCTTGGCAGCCCCCTGGTCAAGATCGAGACCATGGGCAGTTTCTCTTGCCGCAACGTCGCCGGCAGTGACCGCCGCAGCGCCCATGCAACTGCCAATGCAATTGACGTATCAGCATTCATTCTGGCCGATGGCCGACGGATCTCTGTCCGCGATCAGTGGGCCGCAGGCAATGCCCCCGAACGGCGGTTCCTGATGATGGTGCATCAAAGCGCCTGCAAACGCTTTGGGACTGTTTTGGGGCCAGCCTATAACGCTGCCCACCAAGACCACTTACACGTTGAACTGTCGGGTAGCGGCTTTTGTCGCTGAACATTGGAGGGAAGCAGGTCCGGCGGCAGCACCTTTTTGCACGAGCTGATACCGAACCTGCTTCCTCGCTTGCCACCAGGCCCTGGGAGGGGGTGGTTGGTCAGGCCGAAGCAGCAAGACGGAGGCAACTGTGTGCCTCTGCCCGGCATTTGCTGGATTCCGCAGTCAGCCACCATACAGACTTAAGGTTGCGGTCTTTAGGGAAGGCTCAGACTAAAGCCCCGCTTCGACGGCCAACCGAACGGCGTCTGCCGAAGTCGCGACCCCCAGCCGCTGCAACAGCAGCGCACGATGCATCTTCACCGTCTTTTCCGAAAGGTCGAGCGCGTAGGCGATCTGCTTGTTGAGCTGACCACCCGCCATCAGTTCCAGAATCTCACGCTGGCGCGGGGTCAGACCTGAGATCCGCTGCTGTGCGGCCTGCTGCCGCTCAGCCATGGCGACGTCGAACTTGGGTTCGGGAATTTCCACCTGAGAACCAAGGAAGAAGCTGACTGCGCCATGCTCGTCAAACATCGGCGCAACCATCACCGCGTTTCGAAAGGGCGTGCCATCCTTCTTGTAATTGACCACCTCAAACAGAACGCCGCGCTTTTCACGCACCGACTGGCCAATCTTCGCAGCAATTTCGGGATGCGGATCGGCGCGCGATAGGAACCGGCAGTTCTGACCGACGATATCTTCGATCGTGTAGCCCGTCAGATCTGTAAACGCCTGGTTACACGCAACAACCGGGTTGTCGTGAAGACGAGGGTTGGTGACGCACATCGCCATGGCACTGAGTTCAATCAGCGCCGGCAGCGGTGCCTCAATTTCACCGAATCGCATTCCTCGCCCCGAAACATCCAAACCTGTGACGGCCGTATGGTCCAAATACTGTATTGACGCAAGAATCGCGACTTCATGCGCGAAAAACGCCCAATACCATTGCTGTTCAGGTAGTGCGCAGATGGCTTTCTTCAATGCTCCGCGCCCTTGCGCAGTACGCACCGGGCCCAGTTATTCAATCCGCAGCACTATCGTGGCGTTGCCATCCCCCGAACCAGCGCAGCGACATGCAGGTGAAACCCGCGTCGATTTTCTCGATTTCGCTATTCTCAAGGCACACGACTTGTGCACCATGCCCATCAAGCAATTCCAGAATGCGCGGAAAGCGGCTGCCCGCAAAGATCGTGTCGTTAACCCGCAACACGTTGGCCCCGGCCTCCTCACCCTTGGGAATCTCAAGCACGCGATAGCCGGCGTAGACCCCGCTTGCGGCAAGTTCGCAGGTGGCGAGGATCGTTTCCTCATCGATGATCGAACTGGCGGTCTTGAGGTGGAGCACGGAGGGCGGCGTTTCCGCCACTACGGCCTTGCGCCCCGTGCCCTCCAGCAGCCGGGCGAGCGCCTCGGCCCCGGCGCGGTCGGTGCGGGCGGAGAGGCCGATATAGACTGCTTCGTCCATCGCCAGCACGTCACCGCCATCGGCATGGCCTTCGGGCAGCTCTAGCACCTGATCGAACATTGCCGTCAGCGTGGGGCGCAGAAAGACGCCCTCGCCCGCGCGCGTCGCCGTGCCGGGGTTCAGCAGAATTGCGCAGTCAGGGAAAACCAGCGCCGGATCCTCTACAAAGATCGCGTCGGGAAAGTCCTCCAGCGGATCAAGCAGGGTGACCTTCAGCCCTGCCGCCTCCAGCGCCGCCACATAGGCCGCATGTTCAGCCAGCACGCCTTGCAGCGACGGATCAGGTCCACCGCCGGCGCGCAGCCCCTTGACCACCGAAGCGCCAGGGCGGCGGGAAATGGCACGATCGAAACGATAGGGGTGGCTCAACTGCAGTCTCCAATGCGTTCCGAACTCACTTCCGCCTCCATGCTGACGGTACCACCCGCGATCTGGTTGATCGACTTGACCGCCACGTTCGATCCCGTCGCGGTGAAAGTGCCGACCACTTCGTTGCGCGCAGTCATGCCTTGACCAGTCTGGCAGACCAGTACCGCGTCGATCGCCTTGGCGGTGAGGTTGAGCCTTTCATACTTGCAATCGCCCTTGGCAAGGGTGCGGCGGTAATAGTCTTCACGCCCTTTCCCGGCATCTTCGCGGGTAAGGCAATATTCGCTGGTCTGGGCGCTCGTGCCGAACATCGTCTTGGCATTGTCCGCCATCGCCCCGGTCATGCCCGGAAACTCCACGCGGTTGACCCGCAACACCACGCGGTATTGGCCCGGCTGCAACGGCGGCGGCATGTCTGCATCTTCAGTGGCCTGCTGCGCGGGCTGCTTCTGGGGCTCCTGCCCGCAGGCCATGAGCGGCAAGGTGATGGCAAGTGCCAGAGCGATTCGGTGCATGTGATGACCCTCCTGCCCTGATTGCTAACGCTCAACCCCGCGCCTGCCAACCATAGTCGGCAGCGGCAAATCCAGCATGCCGTAACGACAGCCTGCCGCGGGCCTAGGTCTTTGGTCCCGAGTTGCAACCGATCCTTGCTCCGCGCGCAAATCCGCGCCATTTTGCGGAGAACAGCATAACCAGAGGATCGAGGATCATGGACATCGATTTCAGCCCTGAGGATCTTGCCTTCCGCGACGAGGTCCGCACCTTCATCGCCGAGAACTATCCGGCCGAACTGCGCGGCAAGCAGGATGAGGGCGACGAGCTCTCCAAGGAAGACTTCCTTTCCTGGCACCGCATCCTGCATAAGAAGGGCTGGGTCGCCCCCGCATGGCCGGTGGAATACGGCGGCACGGGCTGGACCGCGACGCAGCGCTTCATCTTCTCTGAAGAAACTGCGCGCGCAGACTGCATCCGCCTGATGCCCTTCGGCCTGTCGATGGTCGGCCCGGTGATCTACACCTTTGGCACCCCCGAGCAGAAGGCCCACTTCCTGCCCCGCATCCTGTCGGGCGAGGACTGGTGGTGTCAGGGCTATTCGGAACCGGGCGCCGGTTCTGACCTCGCCTCGCTGCGCACCAAGGCCGAACGTGATGGTGACCACTACATCGTCAACGGTCAGAAGACCTGGACCACCATGGCCCAGCACGCCGACTGGGGCTTCTTCCTGGTCCGCACCGATCCCGATGCCAAGCAGCAGGAAGGCATCAGCTTCCTGCTGGTCGACATGAAGACCCCGGGCATCGAAGTGCGCCCGATCATCACCCTGGGCGGCGAGCACGAAGTGAACGAAGTGTTCCTCGACAACGTCCGCGTGCCGATCGCCAACCGCGTGTATGAAGAGAACAAGGGCTGGACCTGCGCCAAGTTCCTGCTCGCCCACGAACGCACCGGTATTGCCGGGGTGGCCGGATCGAAGCGCGGGATCGAAAAGATCAAGGAAATCGCGACCGCCGAAATGGATGGTGACAAGTCGCTGCTCTCCAACCCGTTCTTCCGCCGCAAGGTGGCCGAGCTGGAAATGGACCTGACCGCGCTGGAATACACTGAACTGCGCACCCTGGCAGGCGAAGCTGCCGGCAAGGGCCCTGGCCCGGAAAGCTCGGTGCTGAAGATCAAGGGTTCCGAGATCCAGCAGCGCATTACCGAACTCGCGCTCGAAGCTGCCGGCCACTATGGCGCGCCTTACTTCCGCGGCTTTGGCGAAGGCGACAACGAGCACCCGATCGGTCCCGATTGGGCCCATCGCACTGCGCCAAGCTACTTCAACGTTCGCAAGACCACGATCTATGGCGGTTCGAACGAAGTGCAGCGCCAGATCATCGCCAAGATGGTGCTGGGTCTCTGAGCGCGCGACAAGGATAAGACACAATGGACCTTAGCTATAACGAAACGCAGGGCATGCTGCGTGAAACCCTCGCGCGGTTCCTGGCGGACACCTATGACTTCGAAAGCCGCAAGAAGATGCTGGCCAGCCCCGAAGGACGCGATCCCGGCATCTGGAAGGCGATCGCCACCGAACTCGGCCTGACCTGCGCACCCTTCGCCGAAGAGCATGGCGGCATGGGCGGCGGCGCGATCGAAAACATGATCATGATGGAAGAGTTCGGCAAGGTCATTGCGATCGAGCCGTGGCTCCAGACCGTTGTGATCGGCGGCGGCGCGCTGAAGCACGCCGGCGGCGCGCTGGCCGAAGCGACCATCCCCGCGATCATCAGCGGCGATGCAATCATCGCATTCGCTTATGCCGAACCGCAGGGCCGTTATAACCTGGCCGACATCGGCACCACCGCCAAGGCCGATGGCGCTGGCTATGTCCTGAATGGTCACAAGGGCGTGGTCTATGCCGCCCCCTGGGCTACCCATCTGCTCGTCACCGCCCGCACCGGCGGTGGCCGCCGCGACCGCGCGGGTGTGGAACTGTTCCTGATCGAGGCCAACCGCCCCGGCATCACCCGCCGCGATTACCCGACGGTTGACGGCTTCATGGCTTCGGAGGTCTACTTCGAGAACGTCGCCATTCCGGGTGAGGCACTGCTGACAGGCGGGATCGACCTGATCGAGCGCGTCGTAGATGAAGCCACCATGGCGGTATGCGCCGAAGCATCCGGCATTGCTCGCAGCATGTTGAACCAGACTGTGGAGTACACCAAGCAGCGTAAGCAGTTTGGCCAGCCCATCGCCAAGTTCCAGGTCCTGGCCCACCGCATGAGCGACATGTTCGTCGAGGCCGAGCAGGTCTCGTCGATGGCGCTGATGGGCACGCTCAAGCTTGACGAGGACGCCGCCGCCCGCAAGGCAGCCGTCTCGATGGCCAAGGCCAAGGTTGGCCGCAGCCTCAAGTTCGTCGGCCAGAACGCGATCCAGACCCATGGCGGCATCGGCATCACCATGGAGCTGGCGATCGGCCACTACTTCAAGCGCGGGACGATGATCGAAGGCCAGTTCGGCTCGATCGACCATCACCTCGACCGGTTCGAGGCTCTCGCCTATCCTGCTTAGGTCTTGAGCCTAAGCCTTTACCCCGCGCCAAAGGTGCGGTTGATCGAGATCGTCACCGCGGCGTGCGCGTCGCGGTGACGGAACTCTACTGCGGACGGCAGCGCCTGGCGCCGATCCGGATCGTAGAAGGTCCGCCGCCGCTGACCCGCAACGTCGAACACATTCTCAACATCCAGCCGGATCGTTGTCTTTTTGTCAGGGCGATATTCGGCAAAGGCGATCCCGAATGGTCCCGAATTGAAGAACCGGTCAATCTCGTTGATCCGGTAAACCGTGCTCGGCGCTTCGCGGAAGACCTGTAGGCCATAAGACCATTGGCCCGCATCGCGGCGCAATTCGGCGCTCCAGTTCCAGGCTGGGCGGAACCCGCTCCACGGGCGCTCCTGTCCGGTCAGTGGATCGCGCACCGCATGTTCCTGCCAGCCTCCGGTCAGCTTGAAACGGGTCCCCTTCAGGCCCAGCGTGTCGAGCGGGGCATCAAACGTCCCCTGCACGAATTTGCGGGTACCCGAACCGATATTGCCGGGCGCGTCAAAGCCTTCGGGCGTCAGGATACGGTCTTGAAGGTCGCTCGCCCAATCAAAGCCGGCTTCCAGCCGCACCTGGCCCTTGGCGAGCACCGGCCGCTCGACCGTCAGCCGCGCCTCCCAGGTCCGCTGCGGGCGCAGATCGGCATTACCGCCATTGATCCGGTCATTGGCCAGCTCGGCGGCGGAAATGAAATCATAGAAATTGAGCTGCGCCACCTGCCGCCGCAGCGAGGCCTGAACGTGCCAGCCGCCGCCGGCCTTCCAATCAAGCGTCATGCCCGGTTTGAAGAACTTCAGCGATCGTTCTGCACCGGTATCACCGCTGACCGTCAGCCTCGAGACTTCGAACGCCAGCGTCGTATCGAGCCGCAGCGCCGGGGTCAGCTGGCGGCCCAGGTTGACATAGCTCTCGCTGCGCAGCTCATCGACCGTCGCCCGGTCAATCGGCAGGTCGATCGGATCGCGGGCGCCGTTCGGCCCCAACAGGAACAGGTCGGTCGCATTGCTCAGCTTGTTGTAGGCCACCTCGCTCCCCAGTTCGAGCGCGAAGCCCGCCACCTTGGGATGGGTCCAGGTCAACCGCCCCAGAACCTCGTCATAACGCGAGGTGGTGTCCTGCTCGAACCCGCCAACCACCGCGTCTCCCTGCCGGGTATAATAGGCATCGAAGTCATCGCGCTCGCGCCGGTTGGCCAGCGCGACAAATTTGAGCGCCCCGCCGCCAAGCGGCCGGGTCACGTCGCCGCCGATTTCGTAGCGGGTCGGGCTGGCATCCTGCACCAGCCGGTCATCGCGCTGCGGACCATTGAGCGGCGACACATGATTGTACTGCTGCAGCTCGAACCCGCCGGGGGCATAGCGCAGGTTGAGGTGCGCCGACTTGTTCGTGCCCCCATCGTGCGCCCAGCTCGCCGCGAAGGCCGGGCTACGCTCGGTGATCTCGTTGCGCTTGTCGCGGCGTTCCAGCAGCACGCCGTCACTCGCCCGGCGAACTTCGTCAAAGCCGATCTCGGTCTGCGCCCGGCGGCCGCTTTCGGCTGAAAGGTTGAAGGTCGACTGACCGCTGCGGATCACCACCGCGCCTTCCAGGTTAGGGGTTGCACGCCCGTTGTGTAGCCGCGTGACGCTGGCCTTTATATTGCCGTCGATCCCCCCAGCCTTGGTGGTGACGACGTTGAGCACCTGGCTTCGCCCCGCAAAGTCCGAGCCATAGACATCGCCCGGCGCCACCTCGATCCGCAGCACCCGCCGCGCCGGAATTCGGGCCAGCTGGGCAGCCAGCGCATCGGACTTTGACGAGGCGCGCGCGCCATTAAACACCACATTGCCCGCCGCGCCGCTGAAGCCGCGAACCTCTCCATCCGCCTCCTCGATCGCGAAGCCCGGCACCCGGCGGACCATATCGAGCGCCGTGGTGGGGGAATAGGCGGCGAAGAAGGCTGGCTGATAGACCTTGGCCCGCCCGGCGCTCTCGCCATCAGAAACGGCGGCACTGGCCACTTCGGCATTCGGCTTGTCGGTTGTTTCGGCAAAGGCCGGCGCGGCACAGGCCAGCAGGCCGATCCACAGCGGCAGCGGCGCATGGCGCAGCCGCGCGGCAGGGGTCTTCACGAACATCTGTCATTCTCCCATTGCCCGTGCGCGCGAGCCCCTGCGCCGCGACAGGCAATCCATCCAACTCACCGCCCTCCCCACGGGGCGGCCACCTTGATGCGGCCCTAGGCTCCCTGCGGAGGCCGCTGCCAATGATGTTCGACCAAAGGCCTTTGTCCCCGACCAACCGCCGTTACAGACCGGCGAGCGGATTCTGCTTCAAACTTTCCTCAGGCGTTCCGCGCCATCAGCCCGCCATCGACCGGGATCGTTACCCCGGTGATATAGCTGGCCGCGGGCAGGCACAGGCTTAGCGTCATGTGCGCCACCTCTTCCGGCTGGCCATAGCGGCGCAGCGCGGTGCGGCGGTGGGCATAGACAGCCTTGTCCGCATCGCTGACCTTCTCGGTCATGCCGGTGGCAATCGGACCGGGGCAGATCGCGTTGACGGTGATCCCCGCCTTGCCCAGCTCCACCGCCAGCGCCCGCGTCAGCCCCGTCACCCCCGCCTTGGCCGCGGCATAGGGGCTGTTGCGCGCGGTGGCCCCCAGCGCCTCGGTGCTGGCGATATTGACGATCCGGGGGGAGGAGGACTGCCGCAGGAACGGCAGCGCCGCCCGGATCATCCGCTGGTGCGCCGTCAGCAGGACGGAGACAGCGCGATCCCAGACCAGCTCGTAATGGTCGTCATCGTCGATCGGACAGAACGAGCTGACCCCGGCATTGTTGACCAGCACGTCGAGCCCGCCAAAGGCGGCGGCCACTTCGGGCACCACGGCGCGGATCGCGGCGGCGTCAGACACGTCCAGCACCCAGGCCCGCGCCTGATGCCCCCTGGCGCGCAGGTCTGCCGCGATGTCCTCAATCGGGCTGCCCGGCAGGTCCGTCAGCGCGACCAAGGCCCCCTCGGCCGCAAAGACCTCTGCCGTCGCCCGCCCCATCCCGCTACCCGCGCCGGTGACCAGCACCACCTTGCCCGCGACTGACCGGCTGAGTTCCATGCCCATTGTTCATCCCCCCGCTTGTTTGGCGGGAGTGTGGCGTCTCGGCGAGCGGCTGTCGAGCGCGTGCATCCTTGTCCATAACCAGGTACCACGCTTGCCCCTTCCCCTTCCGCCCCCCATCCCCCATATCCCCCGCATGTCCCAACTCATCATCCGCCGCGGTCTGGAAGAGCCCGATACCTCTGGCGCGTTCGTTCCGCACAAGCCGGCGCGGCCGGAGAAGGCGGAGGGGCAGCGGCCGTTCAAGATCGTGTCCGATTATCAGCCCGCCGGGGACCAGCCGACCGCGATTGCCGATCTGGTGGCGGGCATCCGCGCAGATGACCAGACCCAGGTGCTGCTGGGCGTAACCGGCAGCGGCAAGACCTTTACCATGGCCCAGGTGATCGAGGCGACGCAGCGGCCCGCGCTGATCCTTGCCCCCAACAAGATTCTGGCCGCGCAGCTCTATGGCGAGATGAAGAGCTTCTTCCCCGATAACGCGGTGGAGTACTTCGTCTCCTATTACGACTACTACCAGCCAGAGGCCTATGTCCCGCGCAGCGATACCTATATCGAGAAGGAATCGAGCGTAAACGAGGCGATTGACCGGATGCGCCATTCGGCCACCCGGGCGCTGCTGGAACGCGATGACGTGATCATCGTTGCCTCGGTCTCGTGCCTCTATGGCATCGGCTCGGTCGAAACCTATTCGGCCATGATCTTTGACCTGAAGGTGGGGCAAAGCGAGGACCAGCGCGAGATCATCCGCAAGCTCGTCGCCCTGCAATACAAGCGCAACGACGCTGCCTTTCAGCGCGGCACCTTCCGCGTGCGCGGCGATAACCTGGAACTGTTCCCGAGCCATCTGGAAGACACCGCATGGCGGATCAGCTTCTTTGGTGACGAGATTGAGCAGATCGCCGAATTCGATCCGCTGACGGGCAAGACGGGCGACAAGCTTTCGAGCGTGCGGGTCTATGCCAATTCGCACTATGTCACGCCGGGGCCGACGATGAAGCAGGCGGCCGACGCGATCCGGTTTGAGCTGGCCGAGCGGCTGAAGGAGCTTAATGCCGAGGGCAAGTTGCTGGAGGCGCAGCGCCTGGAGCAGCGCACCAATTTTGACCTGGAGATGATTGCCGCGACCGGATCCTGCGCGGGGATCGAGAATTACTCCCGCTTCCTGACCGGGCGCCTGCCCGGAGAACCGCCGCCGACCCTGTTTGAATACCTGCCCGACAATGCCCTGCTGTTCGTCGATGAAAGCCACCAGACCGTGCCGCAGATTGGCGCGATGAGCAAAGGTGACCATCGCCGCAAAATTACCCTGGCCGAATACGGCTTTCGCCTGCCAAGCTGCATCGACAATCGCCCGCTGCGGTTTAACGAGTGGGACGCGATGCGGCCGCAGACTGTGGCCGTTTCGGCAACGCCGGGTTCGTGGGAAATGGAGCAATCGGGCGGGGTCTTTGCCGAACAGGTGATCCGCCCGACTGGCCTGATCGACCCGCCGGTGGAGATCCGCCCGGTCGAGGACCAGGTGCAGGACTGCATCGAGGAATGCCGCAAGACCGCGGCGGCGGGCTATCGCACGCTGGTCACCACGCTGACCAAGCGCATGGCCGAGGACCTGACCGAGTTCATGCACGAGGCGGGGCTGCGCGTGCGCTACATGCACTCAGACGTAGAGACACTGGAACGCATCGAGCTGATCCGCGACCTGCGCCTGGGCGTCTATGACGTGCTGGTGGGGATCAACCTGCTACGCGAAGGCCTCGACATTCCCGAATGCGGACTGGTCGCGATCCTGGATGCCGACAAGGAAGGCTTCCTGCGCAGCGAAACATCGCTGATCCAGACCATTGGCCGCGCGGCGCGCAACGTCGATGGCCGGGTGATACTCTATGCCGACCGGATGACCGGATCGATGGAGCGCGCCATCGCCGAGACCGACCGCCGCCGCGAAAAGCAGCGCGCCTATAACGCGCTGCACGGGATCACCCCGCAAACGATCAAGCGCAACATCCACGATATCGTGGCCGATACGGCCAGCCGCGACGGGGTGGTCGTTGAGCTGGAAGACGACAGCCGCAACAACCTCGTCGGCCACAACCTGCGGGCCTATATCGAGGAGCTGGAAGGCCGGATGCGCGCCGCCGCGGCCGACCTGGAGTTTGAAGAAGCCGGCCGCCTGCGCGACGAAATCCGCCGCCTCGAAGCGACCGAACTCGGCCTGCCTGAAGGCGAGCGCAAGGCACCCATCGTCGGCCGCAGCAACGAGGGCAAGCCCGGCACCCGCAAGACCCGGTTCGGAAAGCAGCAGAAGAAGTGGGGGCGCTAGAGGGGTGAATGCCCCCAGAGTAAAGACCACAGCCCCGCTCAGGCTGAGCCTGTCGAAGCCCCTCCGGACCAGCCATTTCCGGGCCCTTCGACAGGCTCAGGGCGAGCGGACGTCGATTTAATCCGCCGCGCGGGTGATTGATCCGGTGCGCGCCCAGGCTCGCGCCTCGTCCAGTTTAGCGAGCGGAAAGCATTGGATCTCTGCGGCGTAGAACGGCGCGAAGATGCGCATGGTCGGCTCCACCCAACCCATGTCGCTGACGATGGCGACATGCTTCATCCAGTTGCGGTGCGTTGCGTGGAACACCAGATCGCGGGGCCAGACCGACCAGTCGACATGGCCGAAGCCACGCAGCACACCCACCAGGTTCAGTTTATCGTGAACCTTCAGCGCCGCGTCGATGGCTGCAACCACTGCGCTGTATTCATCGCCATGCAGCGCCCCGTCGAGCGTAATCTCCACGTAACCCGCCGCCTTGTCGCATTCCACTGACAGCATCTTGGCCTCCTGTCGCTTATGCGACCCTGAAGGCGAAGATGGCGCGGCGCGACGGCGGCCGCATTGACCGCCGTCAACGAAGCGTCAGACCTTGCCGAATTTGCCTTCGAACCCGGCCGTATCCCCGGCAGCAAGGAACTTGGCCTGTTCTACCCAGCTGTCCTTGGCGGGACGACCGGCGAATGCGCCCAGCTTGCTATCCAGTTCCGCCAGGTCGGCATCGGTCATCGCCGCGATCTGAGCGAAGCTGGTCACACCCAGTTCGGGGAGCAGCTTTTGCAGCTTGGGGCCAAGCCCCTTGATCCGCGACAGATCATCCGGACCGGCGGAAGCCGCACTAGCCTTGGGCGCGGCCTTGGGCTTAGGTTCCGCCTTCGGCTTCGGCGCGACCTTTGGCTCAGCCTTGGCCTTTGGCTCCGCCTTGGCTTTAGGTTCGGCCTTGGCTTTAGGTTCGGCCTTGGGCTTGGGTTCCGCCTTCGGAGCGGCCTTGGACTTTGCGGCCGACGTGGGCGCCGCCTTGGGCTCAGGCTTGGGCTCGGCCTTGGACTTGGGTTCAGGCTTTGGCTTCGGCCCAGCCTTGGCCTTTGGCTCAGGCTTGGCTTTCTGAACTGGCGCAGGAGCAGGAGCCGGAGTGGGCGCAATAACCGGCGCAACCTTGGCGGCCGGCGGCGCATCAATCAGGGCCTGGTTGCGCGCCGCTGGGGCGGCACCCTCGTCCAGCACGTCGGGCTTATAGCTGCGCACACGCGGGGCGCTGGAGCGGCCGAACAGGAACCAGACAAGCAGCAGGCCAAGGACCACTGCCCCGGCAATGATCAGCAAGTTGGGATTGGACAGATCGATCATGACTTACCTTCCTCTGCGGCTTCAGCGCCGCCAACATTCTTGCGGAACAGCACGCGATCTTCGGGGCCAAAACCCTTGTGCCAGATCACATAGCCGTAAGTGAACAGGATCGCCGGCAGGCCAAGCGCAAGCTCGGCCCATTCAGGCAGAAAGCGGGTTGCAGCCCAGCCGGCCAGCACGGCCGGGGCCAGGGCCCAAACCAGTGGCCAGCGGAACGGGTTGACGGGCGCGTTGAGCAGGCGTCCCAGCAGCCAGCCCTTGCCGAGCGAGGCAAATCCCAGCGCCAGCATCAATGCACCCGCAGCCGCGGCGGCAGCATATTTATCGCCCAGGGCATAGTGTCGGACCAGCAGGATACCCCCAACGGTCAGCCCGGCCTGCAAGGCAATCGTCGCCAGTGACAGCCACAGGTTTTTAAGGCGCGCGATATAGACCAGCGCCGCCTCGCTCACCACGGCGGTGGCCGCGACGACTTCAGCTAGCAACAGGAAAGTCAGCGCGCCGGTCCCGCCCACAAATTGTGGCCCAACCAGGCCCATCACCGCCTCGCCCGGAATGGCCAGGGCAAGGGCAATGCCGGCCTGGGCAGCGATGATCCAGAAGCCGACCTGATTGACCTGCGCCGCAATCGCAGCGTGATTGCCATCGCGCAGGTTGCGGGTGATCACTGGCCCCAGGATTGGCTCAAAGCTGGTCTTGAGCTTCTGAGGCAGCGAAGCGACCTGCTGTGCAGCGTAGTAGACCCCGACCGCCACTGGCGAGGTGAAGAAGCCGAGCAGTGCGATATCAAGCTTGCGCGTGCCCCATTCGACCAGGTCCGCGCCGGCCAGTGGCGCAGAGAGGAGCGCCAGTTTGCCCAGCCGCAAGGGATGCGGGCTCCAGCCTGTCGGCACGCCAAAGGTTCGTAGCAGCGGCCAGAGCGAAACCGCCAAGGCTGCGATCTTGGCGAGGATGAAGGATAGCGCCAGCCCGGCTGCCGGCAGCACGAACAGGAAGGCGATTGCCGCCAGAGTTTGCACCCACGGCTCTACCAGCGAGCGCGCCCGCACCGTCGCGCCAACATTGTAGCGATAGGCCAAAGCAGCAAGCGCAATGTCAGTCAGCGCATTGGCAACAATCGCCAGCGGCAGCAGCCGGTCCCAGGCGTTATACTCGCCGCTGGGAAACATTGGCGCCGGGAACAGGTAAAGCAGGACTGCCGCGCCGAGCGAGAGCAGCAGGGTCAGCATCAACGCATCGGCGATGACATGGACTTCCTCGCGCGGGTCTTCCGACAGCCGCTGCGCAAGGCCGCGGCGCTGGCCGAGCACGCAAAGCTGGGCGATCAGTTCAACGATCACCAGCGCAGAGGCATAGCGCCCCAACGCCTCAACCCCATAAAACCGGCCGGCGATAAACAGGAACGGCGCAGTGCCCCCCAGCCGCAGGACAAAGCCCAGGAAGTTGGTGCGCCCGCCCTTGGCAAGCGCAGCGATATCCTGATCGGGGGTCTGGCTCACGCCAGCTCCCCTTCCGCCCGCAACGGCCGGGCCAGTAACTCGGCCACCACCTGCTGCGCCGGGGCCTGCCCTGCAAGCAGCCGCGCCACGGCAGCGACAATCGGCATGGCGATCCCGCGCTTGCTGGCCAGATCGGCCAGCACCGGCGCGGTATGGGCACCCTCGGCCACGCTGAGTTTGCCCGAAAGCGCCTCGGCCGCGCTCATCCCCTCGCCCAGCGCCTTGCCCAGCGTGAAGTTGCGGCTGGAAGTGGACGAGCAGGTCAGGACCAGATCGCCCAGTCCGCACAGTCCCGCCAGCGTATCCGCCCGCGCGCCCAGCGCCAGGCCGAACCGAGTCATTTCAGCATAGCCGCGCGCGATCAACGCAGCCCGAGCGTTCTGCCCCAGCCCCAGTCCATCGACTACGCCGCAGGCAATGGCGAGCACGTTCTTGACCGCACCGCCGATCTCCGCCCCGACGACGTCATCCGAGTAATAGGGGCGCAGCATCGGCCGCGAAAGCACGGAGCACAGCCGCTGCCACTGCGCTTCGCCCCCGGCGCAGGCCAGGGTCACGGCGGTTGGCAGGCCCGCGGCCACTTCGTGAGCGAAGGTTGGCCCGGACAGCACGGCAATTTCAGCTTGCGGCAGGGCCGACTTGGCAACATCGGCCATCAGCCGACCGGTGCCGGCTTCGATCCCCTTCGAACACAGCACCAGATCTCGCGGACGATCACTCAGGCCGGCGAGGACTTTACCAAGGTGCTGCGCGGGCGCGACAACCAGCAATATGGGCAGACTGTCCATCGCCGCAATATCACCCGTGGCGACGATCGATGGGGCCAGCTCAGCGCTGGGTAGGAACAATGGGTTGCGCTGTCGATCATTGATCGCAGCGACGACCTCTTCCTCACGCGCCCACAGCCGCACCGGAGTGCCATCGCTGGCAAAAGCCTGCGCCAGTGCCGTGCCCCAGGCACCTCCGCCAAGAACCCCTATGTTCATGCCTTCACTCCTGCTCCCCGCACCGGCGCGGCTTCGGGATCGAGTGGCCAGCGCGGACGGGCGGCAATGTCCAGCGGATCGGGCGCAAAGTTGCCCAATGCCAGTCGTTCCTGTCCGGCCCAGGCGATCATGGCGGCATTATCGGTACACAGCGCCAGCGGCGGCGCGACAAAGGGCAGGCCGAATTCGGCGGCGAGGGCTTCAAGTCCGCCGCGGATCGTCTGGTTGGCGGCCACCCCGCCGGCAACGACCAGCGCGGTCACACCAACGCTGCCGGCCAACGCGCGCCGGGTCCGGTCCATTACGCAATCCAGCGCAGCCTTTTGAAAGGCAGCGGCAATATCGGCATCGGCGTGAACGCCAGCCTGCTTGGCCCGCAACACGGCGCTCTTAAGGCCAGCGAAGGAAAAGTGCGGTTCGGCGCTGCCCAAGAGCGGACGCGGCAGCGGCACGGCCTTGGGATTGCCTTCCCGGGCCAGCCGCTCCACCGCGGGGCCACCAGGGAACCCCAGGCCCAGGATCTTGGCCGTCTTGTCAAAGGCCTCGCCCAGCGCATCATCGATGGTCGTGGCAAGGCGGCGATATTGCCCCACGCCCTCCACCCGCAGCACCTGACAGTGACCGCCCGAAACGAGCAGCAGCAGGTAGGGGAATTGCACCGCGACATCGGCCAGCCGCGGCGACAGCGCGTGGCCTTCCAGATGGTTGACCGCGATCAGCGGCTTGTCACTGGCCATGGCCAGCGCCTTGGCCGTGACCAGCCCGACCATCACCCCGCCGATCAGGCCCGGGCCAGCCGTGGCGGCAATGGCATCAACATCGGCCAGGGTCATCCCGGCATCTTCCAGCACCGCGGCGACCAACGGGGCGATCCGTTCGGAATGGGCGCGCGCCGCAATTTCGGGAACCACCCCACCATAGGGACGATGCGCATCATCCTGCGAAGCAATGCGCTGGGCTATGATCCGGCGCTCGCCATCCACCAGCGCCGCCGCCGTTTCGTCACAGGACGATTCAATTCCGAGGACAACCGCCATCCTGGCTTTTCCTTAGTCAGATTGGCGGGTAGCACAACCCGCGCATGATCGACCGTCCACTACGTCTTGGCACCCGCCGCTCCCCGCTCGCCCTGGCTCAGGCCGAAGAAGCGCGTGACCGGCTCTGTGCCGCCCACCCCGGCCTGGCCGTGGAAATCGTCCCCGTTCTTGCAAGCGGCGACAAGGTGCTCGACCGGCCGCTGGCCGAGATTGGCGGAAAAGCGCTGTGGACCAAGGAACTCGATGCCTGGCTGCTGGCGGGCGAAATCGACTTCGCCGTCCATTCGGCCAAGGACGTTGAAACCCTGCGTCCGGCGGAAATCGCCATCGCCGCAGTCCTCCCCCGGGCCGACGTGCGCGATGTGCTGGTGGGCGTGGACAGCCTTGAAGCTCTGCCCCCGGGAGCGCGAATTGGCACAAGCGCCCCGCGCCGCGCCGCACAGGCGCTCCATTTCAGGCCCGATTGTCAGATTGTCTCGTTCCGCGGCAATGTCGCCACCCGGCTTGGCAAGCTGGAGGCCGGAGAGGCCGAAGCGACCCTGCTGGCTGCGGCGGGGCTTGAGCGTTTGAGCCAAAGCGAAGTGGGCACAGCGCTTGATCCGCACACCTGGTTGCCTGCCCCCGGGCAGGGCTGCATCGCGCTTGAATGTCGCGCGGATGATAACACCACTGCCAGCCTGCTGGCCACGATCGACCACCAGCGCAGCCGCCTTGCCCTGCTGGCCGAGCGCGGCCTGCTCGCCGCGCTGGGCGGCAATTGCCACAGCCCGATCGCCGCGCTGACCGAGCACCGGCCGGGCGAACTGGTCCTGCACGCCGCCTTGTTCAGCCCGGACGGGGCTGAGCGGGTCACGGCAACGTTGCACTTCCCTGAAGGCGATCCGGCTGGCCCGGCAGAGCTTGCGCGGCTCTTGCTCGATCAGGCCTCGCCCAAGATCCGGCAACACTTCGAAGGATAAGGCCCATGGTTCCGTTGGTCGTGATCCGCCCCGAGCCTGGCTGCACCGCAACGGTCAGCGCAGCGCGGACGGTGGGCCTTGAACCGCACGGTTTTCCGCTGTTCGCGGTTACGCCCCGATCATGGCAAGCGCCTCCTCCTGACAACCATGATGCCTTGCTGCTGGGCAGCGCCAATGCCCTGCGCCATGCCGGACCGGGTCTTGCGGCCGTCCGCCACCTGCCGGCCTATGCCGTGGGCGAAGCCACGGCCGAAGCGGCGCGTGAACTTGGCCTTACGGTTATCGCACAAGGGCAGGGCGGCTTGCAAGATGTGCTGGGCCGGCTCGATCCCGCACACCGGCGCTTGCTGCGGCTCTCGGGCGCAGAGCGCATCGCCCTGAACTTACCCACCGGCGTCACCATGACCGAGCGGATCGTCTATGCCAGCCAGGCCCAGCCGATGCCGGCGGACCTGACAGCATTGCTCGCCGAGCCGGCGATTGTCGCGCTCCATTCGGCAGAGGCCGCGCATCATTTTTCTGCTGAATGCGTTCGCAACGGCCTGCGCCGCGCAAGGCTTCGGCTTTGCGCACTGGGGCCGCGGATTGCGGCTGCGGGTGGCGAGGGCTGGGGCGAGGTTGCGGTTGCCGCCGATACCAGCGACCGCGCGCTGCTGGCCTTGGCCCGTCAGATGTGCCAAGACCCATGGGGTAAGACCAATTCCTGAAGGCCATTGCGATCAGGTATGACTGAATTTGATTCTTTTTCGCGCCGTCCTGTCAGCACGGGCATTTCCTGGCGCGCGGTGATGGGCACCTCGCTGCTCGCCTTCATTGGCGGCGCAGCGTTGATCGGCTGGCTGGTTTACGACGACAAGCTGCCGCTTGATCTTGGATTTGGCCGCGCCGAAGTTGCTGCCCCAGTTCCCAAGGCAAGTCCTGTCATGGACATGCTTTCCGCACCGACGAAGGATAGCGCAGTTGTTGCCGGCGGAATGGATCAGCGGATTGCCGCGCTGGAACAACGGCTGACGCGTCTTGACCTGCAGGCCGCCGCGACCGAGGGCAACACTGCCCGCGCCGAGGCCCTGCTGGTGGCGTTGGCCGTTCGCCGGGCGATCGAGCGCGGAGCACCGCTGGGTTATCTTGAAAGTCAGTTGAAGCTGCGCTTTGGCGATGCGCAGGGCAATGCTGTCAGCACGCTGATTTCGAACGCTCAGCGCCCCGTGACGATTGACCGGCTGGGCAGCGATCTGGATGCGATCACCCCGGCCCTGCTCGGCACGCCCAAGAACGAAGGCGGCTGGACCCGCTTTACGCGCGAGCTTTCTTCCCTGTTTGTAATTCGCCGTGGCGATGCGCCGACAGCCCAACCCGACCTCCGGCTGGATCACGCCCGGCTAATGCTGCGCAGCGGCCAGGTTGATGCCGCGATCGCGGAAGTGGAGCGCCTGCCGGGTGCCCGCTCAGCCGGTAGTTGGCTTAGCAATGCACGGCGGTATGCGGCCTCGCAGCGAGCGCTGGACTTGATCGAAACCTCTGCCCTGCTGGAACCCGAAAAGCTTAAGGATGCCGCTGGGGCTGCCGTGCAGCAGCCGGGACCGGGTACGCCGCCGGCCTGATGGCTCAGGCGCGCAGCAGCGCCGGCAGATCGCCTGACATCCCGCGTGCCTCATCCATGAAGAACCGCTTGAGCCAGCCCGAGCGCTGGACGGCGCCCATGCCAAGGCGCCGCACTGCGCTGGGCAGGCGGCCGGGAATGGCGAATAGCCGATTGATCGCATCGGTCGCAAAGCCAACCGAAAAACTATCGACAGAGCGCCAGCGCTCATAACGAGCCAGCAGCTGGGCATCGCCCGGCTCAAGGCCAAGCCGCATCCCGTCGGTCAGCACTTCAACCAAGGCGCCGACATCGCGCAGCCCCAGGTTGAGCCCCTGCCCGGCGATGGGGTGAATGCCATGTGCAGCATCGCCAATCAGCGCCAGGCGGTGATCGACGATCCGCGGCGCGCGGTGGAAGTTGAGCGGATAGCTCATGCGCGGCGCAGCCAGTTCAAGCGCGCCGAACATGCCGCCCATGTTGCGGCTGACCTCACCCAGGAACAATGCCTCAGGCATGGCAAGAACCCCGGCGGCATCCTTTTCCGCCACGGTCCAGACCAGGGCCGAACGGTGCCGCCCATTGTCATCAAGCAGTGGCAGGAGGGCAAACGGGCCGGCCGGATAGAAGATTTCCCAAGCGACGTTTTCGTGGCTCTTTTCATGATAGAGCGCCGTCACGATCGCGCGGTGGTGATAGTCCCACTTGGCAGTGACCAGCCCAGCCTCATCACGGGTGGGGGACTTGCGCCCTTCGGCCGCGACCAGCAGACTGGCGGTCAGCTCTGCGCCGTTATCCAGCACCACGCGCACGCCATGCTCGCCGCGCTCGCGCTCGATCGCTTCTGCGCCGGAATGCCAGGCGATTGCCGGCTCGGCCTTGGCTGCTTCGAACAGGGCCACGCGGATATCGCGGTTGGCATACATCCGGCCCAGCGAACCGTCTTCCGCCCCCGGTTGAAAGTCGATCCGCCCGGGCTTCATCTGATCCGTCACCGCGATCGCATCGATCGGGCAGCCCAGCGGCTCGAGCGTTTCAGCCAGACCGATATTGGCGAAGAGGTTCCAGCTGGCGGTCGAAATGGCCGATGCGCGTCCGTCAGCCCCATCGGCTGTCAATTGTTCGGGCATAGCCCGGTCAACCACGTGGCTGGTCATGCCCTGCCGCGCCGCGGCCAGGGCCAAGGTCATGCCAACCAACCCGCCGCCAAGGATGATGAGATCGCGGTGCCCGCTCACTTGGCCCGCTCACAGGTATTACCGGTACCGGCATCGAGATCGAGGCAGCGGCCATCGAAGGCACCATCATCAATCTTGAGCCCGATGGCTGCGGCGAGGGTCGGCGCGATGTCGACCGTTTCAACCGGGTTGGGCTGTTCAAACCCGGTCATGCCCTTGCGCCAGAACAGCATCGGCACGCGGCGGTCATAATCCCAGACACTGCCGTGGGTCGCAACGAAGGCACCGGGAACCGGTTCCGGGATCGGGGTGACGGCGCGGTTCAGCGCGACGATCACATCGCCCGAACGCTCGGCCATGAATGAGGCGCGGGCGCGTTCCTTGATCGTCCAGTCTTGCGGATTGCCGGCCGGCATCGGTGTCGCGGCCAGTTCGGCAGCGGTGAAGACCGCCGCGACCTGCGGATGGTTCCGGGTCAGGCTGACCAGCTCGTTAATGACCCGCGCCTTGGCTTCGCCGGCGATCGCGGCGTTGACATACATGTCACCGAACGGCCCATCGCCATAAATCAGCGGCCCCTGCGGCACGGTGATCCCAGTGCGGCGGGTGATCTCCGCGCCCAGTGCGGCGGGCATCAGCGCCTTATCGGCGCGGGTGGCTCCTGGCATGGCCTGCTGCCGCAGCCGTTCAGGCGCATCGTGGCCGCCGTGGTCAGCCGTCAGCACGACCAGGTAATCGATCTTGCGCTTGTCGAGCGCGGCAAACAGGCGGCCTAGCGTGCCATCCAGTTCGTTCATCTGGATGCACATTTCGACGCCCTCGGTGCCGAGCGCATGGCCGATATAGTCATTGGCCGAAAGGCTGACCGACAGCACGTCGGTCGCCGCGCCCTGGCCCAGCTTCATGTCATCGACCAGCGCGAGGGCCAGATCGACCGTGGCCCCATCCATCCGCGGCGATACGCGCAGGACATCGGGCTTGGCCCCCTTGGGCAGAGCAAAGCGGTAAGTTCCCACCGTACCGGCGCCAATAGCAACCGGGCGATCCCGCGGACCGCACCACAGCGGCGCTTTCAATGCCGGAGCACCCTTGGCCAGCAGGGCACTGGCAGCGGCATTGGCGCGCTGCACCGCAGGGGCCAGATCACGCCCCTTGAAGGTCACGAAGCCATTGCCCTTCCACCAGTAACCGGCATCAATCTTGTGACCGCCCATCATCACCACGGCGCGATCCTTGGCCGAGACAGCAACATTGCGCGTGGCAGGGTTGGCGGCCTTCATCAGCTCGCCCAGCGTCGGCACCTTTAGCAGATTGGCCGAAACGACGGGGTTATTCGGCGTGCTGGCCGGGTCGGACAGGTCTTCGGAACAATAGATCTTCTTCTCGGCCCGGCCAATCGAAGGGTTGAACCAGTTGTTGGCGATGATCCCATTGCGCGCCGGGTGGGCGCCGGTCAGGATCGTCGAGTGGCCGGGGCAGGTTTCAGTCGCGGCGTGCGACTGGAAGCCCGAAGGGAAAACCGCGCCAGTCAGCAGGCGGGCAAAACCGCCAACAAAATGCTCCCGATACTGGGCGAACAGATCGGCCGAGAGCTGATCAATCGACACCGCCAGCACCAGCTGGGGCCGCGCCGGTTCTGCGGCGGGCTGCGTGGGGGCCGCCTGCGCCGGCTGACCTTGGGCTAAAGCCGGGGCTGACAGCCCCAGGGCAGCAGTGGCAAGCAGACGAAGAACGGTGCGGCGCATGGGTGAATCCTTGCTTTGGTCGCTGAAATCGGCAAGGCCCTGATGGCGTTGCCAGCGCCCGAGTGCAAGGCCTGCGAAGGGCCAAGGAGTAGACAATTTGATGCCCCGTCTTGCGGCACTGATCGCCTTCCTGCTGCAACTGCTTATTCTGGCCGCCACCCCGGCGCAGGCAGGCGAAACCAACATCGCCGCAAGCCTGCTGGCGGAAGGCCCAGCCACGCCCGGCAGCACGGTCACCCTGGCGATCGACATGAAGCCCAAGCCCGGCTGGCACGGCTATTGGCAGAACCCCGGCGATGCCGGCCAGGGGATGAGCGTAGACTGGGCTCTGCCCAAGGGGGCGAAGGTGGGCGCGCTGGCCTATCCGGTACCAGCCACGCTGACCATCGCCGGGCTGATGAACCACGTTTACAAGACCGAATACGCGCTGCTGGTACCCTTCACCGTCCCGGCCGATGCAAAACCGGGCCAGATTCTGAACCTGCGCGCCAAGGCGCAGTGGCTGGCCTGCACCGATGAAATATGCGTGCCCGAACAGGGCGAACTGGCCGCCAAGGTGACCGTTGGCTCCCCGGGCCAGCCGGACCCACGGTTCGATCGCTGGCGCGCCGCCCTGCCCGCCCCGCTTGGCAGCCCGGCCCGCTTCGCCTTTGCCGGCGGCAAGCTGCGCGTGGCCATTCCGCTGCCGGCCACCATGCAGGTCAGCCAGCCGCACCTGTTTCTCGTAACGCAAAGCGTGGTCGATTATGCCGCCCCGCAGGCATTCTTCCGCGAGGGTGACCTGCTGGTGGCCGAAGTACCGGTGGCAAGATTTGATCCTGCCCAGCCGGGCGCAATCGAGGCCGTGCTGCGACTTAACCCCGCAGGTGATGGGGTGACGATCAGCGCCGCACCGGGTGACGTACCGATCGGCGGAACGCCGCTCAAGAGCGCGGCTGCAGATTCACCATCGCTCGCCTGGTTGGTGCTGGCGGCACTGGCCGGCGGACTGCTGCTCAACATCATGCCCTGCGTCTTCCCGATCCTTAGCCTCAAGGCGCTGAGCCTGGCGCGGGCGGGCGAGAGCGAAAGCCACGCCCGCGCCGAAGGGCTGGCCTACACCGCGGGCGTGATCGTCGCCTGCCTCGCATTGGGCGGACTGTTGCTCGCCCTGCGTGCCGCCGGGCAGGAAGTGGGCTGGGCCTTCCAGCTGCAGGAACCGCTGGTTATCGCCGCGCTGCTGCTGCTGGCCGTGGCGATCACCGCCAACCTCCTGGGGCTCTATGAATTCATGGTCCCGGGCTTTGCCAGCGAGGGTTCACCGCAGGGCGCCTTTGCAACCGGCCTCCTCGCCGCTTTTGCCGCAACGCCATGCACTGGCCCGTTCATGGCCGCGGCGATGGGCGCCGCGCTGCTGCTGCCGCCACTGCCCGCACTGCTGCTGTTCGGCGCGCTGGGGCTGGGCATTGCCCTGCCGTTCCTGGCTATCGCCTGGATCCCGGCGCTGCGGCGGCGGATGCCGAAGCCGGGGGCATGGATGGGCAAGTTCCGCAACTGGATGGCCTTGCCAATGGGGCTGACCGCCCTCGCCCTGATCTGGCTAGCCACCCGCACCGGCGGCAATGGCTTTGCCTTTGCGCTGGTGCTGATCGCGGTGATCATGATCGCCGCGCTGGTCCTGCTGGGGCGGCGTCAGCGCAATGGCCTGGCGGGTGGACGGCTGTGGTGGTCCGGGCTTGCCGCCTTGCTTGCGCTTTCGGCCATCGGCCTGCCCGGCATGGTCCGCGCCCCAGCCGCCAGCGCCGAAGCCGGGCTGCTCGATGCCCAGCCATTCAGCGAGCAAGCGCTCGCCCGGGCGCAGGCCAGTGGCAAGCCAGTGTTCGTCTACATGACGGCTGATTGGTGCCTTTCCTGCAAGGTCAACGAGCGCGTCGCGATCGAGCGTGAGCCAACCCGCGATGCCTTCCAGAAAGCCGGGGTAATCGTGCTGCGAGGCGACTGGACCCGGCGCGATCCGGCGATCACCCGCTTCCTGACCGCCCAGGGTGCAGCTGGGGTGCCGCTGTACCTGTGGTATCCGGCCGGAAGCACTGCGCCTGAACCTTTGCCGCAGGTGCTAGGCCCCGACACCCTGGTCCAATTGGCCCAGCGCTGAGATTTTCGCAAAGGTTGATCCCGATCAAAGCATTGCCCGCAAAGCTGTTCCATCAGGGGGACAAGGCGGAGGCCAATTGGCTTCCTTTCCAACCTTTCTCCCCACCTGGAGCGGCTGCACAGTTCAGCCGCTCTTTTTTTGCGCTCAAACCGCTGAGCTGAACCGGCGGGCGGAATCCTGTCGATAGGGATCGAACAGCGCGGCGATGGTACGCGCATAGGGCAGCGCTTCCGGCAGCAGGCGCAGGGTGCCATGGTCAAGCTCGGCCAGTTCACGGTCGATAAAGGGGAGCAGGCGCACCAGCACTTCATTCGCCAGATCAGTGCCCAACTGGGCTTCGCCCCGACACAGCAGGCCTTCAATTACCGCGCCACGGCGTTGATCTTCGGCGCTGCGCTCCAGCCCGCCGCTCGCCGGCAACCGATCCTGCGAAAGCAACATCCGATAGCGTCCGGCGTTCTTCTCGTTTTGCCAAATGATATCGGGCGCGATCGAGATCGCCGATGCGCCAAGGCCGACCAGCACGGGCGCCTGATCATCGGTGAAGCCCTGGAAATTGCGCCGCAGCGTGCCGGACTCTGCAGCAACGGCGAGGGGATCGCCAGGTTTGGCGAAATGGTCAAAGCCCACCGGAACATAGCCCGCGCCGGTCAACAGCTGGTAGCCAAACTGGGCCATGGCAAACCGGTCAGCCTGGCCCGGCAGGTGGCTGGCATCAATTCGCCGCTGGCGCGGGATCATGTGGGGTACGTGCGCATAGCCGAACAGCGCGATCCGATCTGCCCCCAGTTCCACCGTGCGGCGCAGCGTGTGCTCCACGTCCGCAAGGGTTTGGCCGGGCAGCCCGTACATCAGATCAAAGTTGAGCGAGGTTACGCCTGCCCCGCGCAGCATGTCCGTTCCGCGCGCAATCAACGCATCGTCCTGGACCCGCCCGATCGCGGCCTGAAGATGCGGGGCAAAAGTCTGCACCCCCATCGAGGCATGGCTCACCCCAACCCAGCCGAGCACCTGCGCCCATTCCTCTGTCAGCGTGCGCGGGTCAATTTCGATCGACCATAGTGGATCCTCCAGCGAAACGTGCAGCGTCAGTGCATCAACCAGCCGGACAAAATCGGTTGGGGCAATGGCATTGGGGCTGCCCCCACCGAACGCAATTCGACGCGCCGCAATCCGGCCATCCAACCGTACCCCGGCCAGCGCAATCTCGCGGTGCAGGGCATCAAGATAACTGGCCAAGCGCTGGCGGCGGTTGGCCGCCCCCGTGTTGCAGCCGCAGTACCAGCAGATCTGCTCGCAAAACGGGATATGGACATAGAGCGAAACGTCACCGGAAGCTGCACGCAGCGCGGCATCGGCATCGGCTGTGCCGATCCGGTCACCAAATTCCGCCGCAGTGGGAAAGCTGGTGTAGCGTGGGACCGGTACGGCCAGCAGATCGGGGTAATAGGGCCACATGCCGCCGCTTATTGCGGTACCCGCGGCGCCGGTCATTGCGCAGGCTCAAATTGCGGGGCCCCCGTGCGCTTGCGCGAAGAACCGGCATGGCAACCCTTCACGCAATCCTGCTCTCCCCCCCTGCGCGGCGTGGTGCCACCCTTGGGGATCGCGACGAGCCGGGTCTGCCCGTCACCAGTGCAAATCGGGACGAGCAGGCTGTCACCGGCCATCACCGGCGCAGCGTGGAGCGCGGCGGGCAGGATCGCCAGCAGGGCAAAGAGAGGCGCGGCGCGGCTCATGCTGACCGATCATCCTCATCGTCGATCAGGATCCGCGCGGCAGCCCCATCCAGGTCTTCAAACTGGCCACGCTTCAAGGCCCAGAAAAAGGCGAGCAGCCCCAGCATGCCCAGGCCCAGTGCGACCGGGATCAGGATAGCAAGGCCGTTCACCGCGCCGCTCCATAAAGCCGTAGCGAATTGGCGATGACGATCAGCGAGCTGGTCGACATCGCAATGGCTGCAATCAGCGGAGTGACCAGCCCGGACATGGCCAGCGGCACAGCCAGCGCGTTGTAGCCAATGGCAAGTCCGAAGTTCTGCTTCACCACCGCCATGGTCCGGCGCGCGGCGCGCACCCCGCGCGGCAGGGCAAGGAGCGAATCCCCCAGGAACACCAGATCCGCCGCCTGCCGCCCGACGTCGCTGGCGCTGCCCGGCGCGATTGAGGCGTTCGCAGCGGCCAGCGCGGGGCCGTCGTTAAGCCCGTCTCCCGCCATCAACACCTTGTGCCCCGCGGCCTGCAAGCGGGCAATGGCAGACTGCTTGTCGGCAGGGCTGGCGGCGGCCTGGGCGGTAAGCCCGGTCTGCTTGGCAACCTCGGCAACGGCAGCGGGGTTGTCACCCGACAGGATCGTCGCCGTGACCCCCAAGGCCTTGAGCTCGGCCAAGGCCTGCGCGGCATCGGGGCGAAGCTGGTCAGCGAAGTTGATCAGCCGCACCGGGCGGCTGCCGATGACCAGCGCCGTGGCGATGCCACTGGCGCTGTCGGGTCGACGCAGGGCAACTGTTTGCCCCCGCCATTGTGCCGAAATTCCGCGCCCGGGCTCTTCCGAGACGTCGTCCAGTTCGACGGCCCGAATGTTGGCGAGCGCGTCAGCCAATGCCCGCGACAGCGGGTGGCGACTATGCGAGGCGAGCGCGAGAGCGACTGCGGCTTCGTCCGGATCGAGTGCGGCAAGGCAAGCCCGATCCGGCACCGGGTGGCCAAGTGTGAGCGTCCCGGTCTTGTCGAGCAGGGCCCTGTCGATCACGGCAAGGCGTTCGATCGCTGCCCCATCCTTGACCATGATCCCGGCACGCATCAGCGCCCCGCTGGCCACGACCTGTGCCACCGGCACGGCCAGGCCGAGCGCGCAAGGGCAGGTGATGATGAGAACGGCAATCGCGATTACCAGTGAATGGTGCAATCCCGCTCCGCCAATCAGCCAGCCGGCCAAGGTGAGTGCTGCCAGAGTATGGACCGCGGGGGCATATAGCCGCGAGGCGCGGTCAGCGATGCGGACATAGCGCGAGCGGACCTGCCCAGCGGCTTCCATCAGTCGCGCGATCTCTGCCAAAGACGTATCGGCACCAGCGGCGGTAACTTTCACGTCAACCGGCGCATCCAGATTGAGCGTGCCGGCGTGGACCGCATCCCCGGCCAGCATAGCCACGGGCGCGCTCTCACCGGTCAGCAGTGATCGGTCAAAGCGGCTTTGCCCGGCGGCGATTGCACCGTCAGCCGCCAGCCGTTCCCCGGCTGCGACCCGCATGGTCATGCCCGGCACAAGGTCACGCGCCGCGACCCACTGCGTTGTGCCGTCCTTGCCGACGACCATCGCCCCGGGCGCGGCCTGGCGCAGCAGGGCATCGACCCCGGCGCGGGCGCGGTCGCGCATCATCGCATCGAGCACGCGTCCGGCCAGGAGGAACAGCAGCAGCATCAACGTGCCATCAAACCACGCCTCGTCTCCGCCAGTCGCGGTTTCATAAAGGCTCAAGCCCGTTGCCAGCGTCACCCCGATCGAGATCGGCACATCCATGTTGGTGCTGCGCTTCTTGAGCGCGCCCCAGGCCGAGGTGAAGAACGGGCGGCCGGCATAGGCAATCGCGGGCACTCCGATGAGCGCGGAGAGCCAGTGGAACAGGTCGCGCGTGCTCCCTTCGGCACCCGACCAAATCGAGACCGACAGCAGCATCACGTTCATGCAGGCAAAGGCTGCGACGGCGAGCGGGGCGAGCAGCGGCTTGACCGCCGACGGCGGGGCAGACAGGTCCTCCACCCTGGGCTGGCTGGCAAAGCCCACATCGGCCAGCGCGGCCACCAAGTCCGGTTCGCGCACCGATGCTTCGTGTTCAACCCGAACCTGCCGCGCGGTCAGGTTGACGCGGGCAGAGTGGACGCCCGGCAGGCCGTCAAAGGCTCGCTCAACCTTGCCCATGCAGCCGGCGCAATGCATGCCCGGAACGACCAGTACGGTCGCCTCAAGCGGCATGGCATCAGCAAGGCGCGCGGGGGCGTTCACCGCAGTTCCTGCTCCTCGCGCCATTTGGCCCGGCCGGCTTCAGCAGCGAGACGGACCATCCAGCGCCCCGGGGCGACTGCCTTGGTCGAAACAAAGGCCCCATCGCCAGCGCGGACAAAGGACAGCGCCTGATCCGGTGCATGGCCCAGCGGATGCCGGGCAACCGCGGAGACGGTCAGTTCGTCCGGGACGCCGGTGAAACGCACCGCCACCCGATCATCCGGCAGGCGCGAAACTGTCGCATCCCAGCCAAGCTTCTTTTGCGCCGCAGCCTCATCGAGCCAGCGATTATAATGCTGGCTGGCCACATAGGAGTTCTCCACCACCACCCCGCCAAAGGTCGAGCTGGCGAAGTGTGCCATGGTGAAATTGACCGCCATGATCACCCCGAAGAACGCAACGAAGATCGCGGTGATCTTATGGCCAGTCAGCTGGCCTTTCGTGTTGGCAGCGATGGTCATTCGTCGTCGTCCTCTTCGGGAGCATCGAAACGAGTCTCTGCGCGGTCACCGCCGGCCTCGCGGTCACGCGCGGCGAGGACGAAGGTGAACTCCTCTTCCTCGGTCCCTTGCGGCGCGACAACATAAACGCGGACCGGCTTGGTCTGGTCCGGCGCGACGGTGAACTGCAGTTCACGCGCGGCGCTTTCGCGGCCCATCTCGTCGGTCCACATCACCGCGCCCGGCAGCCCCTCCAGCGACACTGACATCGGGCGTGGACGGGCTTCCATGTTGCGCAGCTTGATCGTGTAGTCATTGCGGACTTCGCCGTTCGACAGCAGCATGAAGGGCGGGTTGCGATCCTTGGCGACGCTCAGATCAATTCGCTGGCGGGTGCCGAGCGCAAACAGCAGGCCGGCACCTATCGCCGCCCAGACCCCGAAATAGACCAGCGTGCGCCAGTGCAGCGCGGTCTTGAGGATCGAGCGGCGCTCGCCTCCGGCGCGCTCATGCTCACAATCTTCCAGCGTGGCATAGTCAATCAGCCCGCGCGGGCGGCCCAATTGATCCATCACCTTGTCACAGGCATCGATGCACAGGCCGCAGGTGATGCAGGCAATATCCGGCCCACCCCGAATGTCATAGCCGGTCGGGCAGACCGCGACACACTGGTTGCAATCGACGCAGTCGCCGATCAGGTCAGGGTTGCGCTCCTTGGCCTTGACCGATCCGCGCTGTTCACCGCGCCAGTCCTTGTACGTAACGATCAGGCTCTTTTCATCGAGCATCGCAGTCTGGATGCGCGGCCAGGGGCACATGTAGATGCAAACCTGTTCACGCATGAAGCCGCCGAAAACGAAGGTCGTGGCGGTCAGGATCGCGACGGTGGCATAGGCGACCGGCGCGGCCTGTCCGGTCCAGAAATCAACCGTCAGCGTGGGCGCATCGGCGAAGTACATGATCCAGGCGCCGCCAGTCCAGAAGCTGATGGCAAGGTAGATCGACCACTTGAGGCCGCGCTTGAACAGCTTAGCCGCCCCCCACGGTGCAGCCTCGAGCCGCAGCTGGGCATTGCGATCGCCATCGATCAGGCGGTCAACGTGCTGGAATAGATCAGTCCAGATCGTCTGCGGACAGGAATAACCGCACCAGGCCCGGCCGAAAGCGCTGGTAATCAGAAACAGCCCAATCCCGGCCATGATCAGCAGGCCCGCCACGAAGTAAAACTCGTGCGGCCAGATTTCGATCGAGAACATGTAGAACCGGCGGTGCGCCAGATCGACCAGCACAGCCTGGTCCGGAGCATAGGGACCCCGATCCCAGCGCAGCCAAGGCGTGAGGTAATAGATCCCTAGCGTGACCACCAGCATCAGCCACTTGAAGCGGCGGAAGGGGCCGCTCACCACCTTGGGAAAGACGGCCTTCCGCTTTTCGTAGTAAGACACTTTGCCCGCAGGCTCAGGGCTTAGCATTGGCCTCCCCCATCGCAGGAGCTGCGGCCGTGGTGGCTGCCGGCGCTGCCGCCGGTGCCGCCACGAAATCCTCACCGCCCCCCAGCGAGTGGACATAGGCTGCCAGCATCTTGATCGTCACCGGATCAAGCTTGCCCCCCCAGGCTGGCATCACCCCGGCATGGGCCTGGGTAATGCTGCCGATCACCTGATCGCGCTTGCCGCCGTAGAGCCAGATCGCGTCGGCCAGGTTCGGCGCTCCGACCGCGCGCCCACCCTTGGCATCGGCACCGTGGCAAACCGCGCAGTTGGCGGCGAAAATTTCACCACCGCGGGCATTGGGCTTGCTCTTACCGGTCAAGGACAAGACGTGATCGGTCACCGCCGCAATGTCGGCCGGCGGCAGGATGCCATCCTTGCCAAAGTTCGGCATCAGGCTCTGGCGCGTGGCATCATTGCCCGGCTGACGGATACCGTTGATCAGCGTGGTCTCGATTTCTTTGATGTTGCCGCCCCACAGCCAGTCATCGTCGCGCAGGTTGGGGTAGCCTGTGCTGCCCGCCGCGCCCGAACCATGGCACTGCACGCAGTTGACGCGGAAGGCGGCGCGGCCGCCTTCGATCGCGGCCCGCATCAGTTCTGGCTTGCCGGCCAGTTGCTCAATTGGCGTTGCGGCCAGTGCGGCTAGCGTCCCGGCACGACGGGCCTGCTCGGCCTTGGTTTCATCCGCCAACTGCCCGCGGCTTGACCAGCCCCACAGGCCTTCGCTGGCCTTGTTGGCCAAGGGAATCGCCGGGTAAACGATCATGTAGCCGATCGCGAAGGCGATGCAGGCGTAGAATGTCCACAGCCACCAGCGCGGTAGCGGGTTGTTGAGTTCCTCAATCCCGTCCCAGCTGTGGCCAACGGTTTCGACACCGGTTGCTTCGTCGATGCGCTTATCTGCCATCGTCGTCATCCTTGAAGATCATGGTCTTGGCCGCCTCGTTGGCGGAGTGGGCGCCCGGCCGGAACGGCCAGAGCACGAGCACAAGGAAAGTGACCACCATGGCCAACAATCCCCAGCTGTCGGCGAAATGCCGCAGCATGTCATAGGTGGAGTGTGTGCTCACCAGCCTTTCTCCTTAGCCAGATCCTCCTGCGCCGCGGCGGCATTCACATCGACGAGCGTGCCCAGCATCTGCAGGTAAGCCACCAGCGCGTCCATTTCGGTCAGCTTGTCTGGCTGACCGTCAAAATCGCGAACCTGGGCCTTGGGGTAGCGCTTGTTCAGGTCGGCTGCGTCGCCCATTGGATCGGCCTGCGCCTTCAGGTCGTCGTTGGCCTTGGCGATCTGATCCTTGGTATAGGGCGTGCCGGCCCGGTAGAGCGCGGTCAGCGTGGCGCTGGCATCGCCGACATCCAGCTCACGCTCGGCCAGGAAGGCATAGGTCGGCATAACCGATTCCGGCACCACCGCCCGCGGATCCTTTAGGTGCTGGACATGCCATTCATCCGAATAGCGGCCGCCCACCCGCGCCAGGTCCGGCCCGGTGCGCTTTGAACCCCACTGGAACGGGCGGTCGTACATTGATTCCGCCGCCAGGCTGTAGTGCCCGTAACGTTCCACCTCATCACGGAACGGACGGATCATCTGGCTGTGGCAAACATAGCAGCCCTCGCGGACATAGATGTCACGCCCGGCCTGCTCGAGCGGGGTATAGGGGCGCATCCCCTCCACCTTCTCGATCGTATTATCGATCCAGAACAGCGGGGCGATTTCCACGATCCCGCCGATCGTCACCGCCGCGAAGGCAGCAATGCCGAACAGCGCGATATTGCGCTCCATCTTCTTGTGGCGCCGCCAGTCTTCCTTGGGGGTCGCATCAGTTGCTTGTGAAGTCATCGTGGAGGCCCCCCTTATTCGGCCGGAACAGCGGTGAGCGGGCGGTCCGCGGCGGGATCATGCTTTGGCTGGTAGAGCGGCTCCTCATCGCGGAGGTTGCCGGCAATGGTCTGCCAGACGTTGAAGCTCATGATGCCGGCACCGACCAGGAACATGCCCCCACCAAAGGCGCGCAGCAGGTACATCGGGTGCAGCGCGGCGACCGTTTCGGCGAAGGAATTCACCAGATAGCCATCGGCCCCGTATTCGCGCCACATCAGGCCCTGGGTGATCCCCGCCACCCACATCGAAGAGGCGTAGAAAACGATGCCCAGGGTCGCCAGCCAGAAGTGCCAGTTGACCATCCGCAGAGAATAGAGCCGTTCACGCTGCCACAACCGCGGAACGAGGTAATAGATCGCCGAGAAGGTGATCATCCCGTTCCAGCCAAGCGCGCCGGAATGAACATGGCCGATGGTCCAGTCGGTATAGTGCGAGAGCGAGTTGACGCTCTTCACACTCATCATCGGGCCTTCGAAGGTGCTCATGCCGTAGAAGGCCAGCGCCAGCACCATCATGCGGATGATCGGATCGGTGCGGACCTTGTCCCAGGCGCCGTTCAGCGTCATCAGGCCGTTGATCATCCCGCCCCAGCTGGGCATCCACAGCATCACCGAGAAGACCATGCCCAGCGTCTGCGCCCAATCGGGCAGCGCCGTGTAGTGCAGGTGGTGCGGACCCGCCCAGATATAGAGGAAGATCAGCGACCAGAAGTGCAGGATCGACAGCCGATAGCTGTAGACCGGGCGCTGCGCCTGCTTGGGCACGAAGTAGTACATCATCGCCAGGAAGCCGGCGGTCAGGAAAAAGCCGACGGCGTTGTGACCATACCACCACTGCACCAGTGCGCCCTGCACACCCGACCACAGCGGGTAGCTCTTCGAACCGAACAGGCTGACCGGCACGTTCGCGTTGTTGACCAGGTGGAGCATGGCCACCGTCAGAATGAACGAAAGGTAGAACCAGTTGGCAACGTAAATGTGCGGCTCAGACCGCTTGACGATCGTACCGACGAACACGACCAGATAGGCCACCCAGACGATGGTCAGCCACAGATCGACGTACCATTCAGGCTCGGCGTATTCCTTACCCTGGCTGATGCCGAGCAAATAACCGGTTGCCGCCAAAACGATGAACAGCTGGTAACCCCAGAATACGAAACGGGCGAGGCCAGGGAAGGCCAGCCTCGCCCGGCAAGTGCGCTGCACCACGTAGAACGAGGTGGAGATCAACGCGCTGCCTCCAAAAGCAAAGATCACGGCCGAGGTGTGCAGTGGGCGCAGGCGGCCAAAGCTGGTCCACTCCAGCCCCAGATTGAGTGCGGGGAAGCCCAGCTGCAAAGCGATGATCAGGCCGACCAGGAACCCGGCCATGCCCCAGAACATCGTAGCGATCATGCCATAGCGGATCAGGTCGTCATCATAACGGGTTTCGTCGAGCGGCGCCTTCAGGATCCCGCGCGCGGCGGCCTGAAAGTCGGTAGTACGCAGCGAGACGACCAGACCAACCAATGCAGCGAGGGCAAAAATGCCCATGTGCACCGAGAAGCCCCAGTCGACCGCGGCCGCCATGGCGAAGATTGAAAGAAACAGTGCAGCTAGCCACCAGCCGCTGCGCGAGATTACGGATTCCATGAGCCTTCCCTCTCAGGAAATGACAGATGAAAGCGCACTTGGACCGCCTGCCGCAATGCAACATTGACCGGGATCAAATTTCAGCGACTGGTGCAGAAATAACCATAAACAATCCGAAAATTGCGCAAGATCAATGTTTCACGTTCGATCCCGTCGCAATTGCCCGTCCTGCGCCGTAACCACCTCTGCTGCACAGTGCAGCTGCTGCGGCGCCGGATGAGGGATTATGAAGAAACTGACTGTATCCGCCCTGCTGGGTGCCTGCGCTATCCTTGCCGCGAGCCCGGCCGCTGCCGGCAGCAACGACGGTAAGGTCCAGGTCAAGCTGCTCGCTACCGGTGTACTGCCGGATGGCAAGATCACCGCGCTTGAGAACAACGCCATCGGCCTGCCCGCTGGCAGCCAGACCAGCGCGAACGACAATGTCGTGCCGACCCTGGCGGTGGAATACTTCGCTTCAGACAATGTCTCGATCGAAACGATCTGCTGCCTCACGCAACACAAGGTCGGCGGTGAAGGCGCGATTGCCGGGGCAACGATCCTTGATCACGTGCTGATCCTGCCGGCCACTGTAACGCTGAAGTACCACGTCAACGCCGGCGCCATTAAGCCCTACATCGGCGTTGGCCCGTCGATCTTCTTCTACATCGACGAAAAGCCTGCTGCGACGACGATGGCGCTGGGCGGCACCAAGGCCAAGCTCGACAACCAGTTCGGTGTCGCGCTTCAGGCTGGGGTTGATATCCCGTTGGGCGACAAGGGCTTTGGCGTCAGCCTTGATGCCAAGAAGTACTTCATGAGCACGCGCCTGCACGTAACCAACGCGGCCGGCGCCGAAGTGCTCACCACCAAGCACAAGCTTGATCCCTGGGTGCTGAGTGGCGGGGTTTCATACCGCTTCTGACAAAGCGCAGCGCCGCAGCCTACTGCTCCACTAGCCCCCCTCCCGCCTGCGGGAGGGGGAATTGGTGGCTCCCGTCGCTTCGCTTGGAAGGTATTCCTAACCAGCCTCGGCGGCCAGCCCTTCGCGGTCGAGAATTTCCACCTCGCGCCGCGAGGGCAGGTCAATCAGGCCTTCTGACTTGAGCCGCGTGAACTGGCGGCTGACCGTTTCGATCGTCAGCCCCAGCACGTCAGCCACCTGCTGGCGCGAGAACGGCAGGGTAAAGCGCTTCAAAGGCTGGTCATGGGTGCCCTGGCAGCCCTGCTCGACCAGCCGTTCCGACATTTCGATAATGAAGCTCGCAACCCGCTCACCTGCAGACTTGCGGCCGAGCAGCAGCATCCAACGCCGCGTGCGGTCGAGTTCGCCAAGGGTGCGTTGCAGCAACTTGTGTTCCAGCGCCGGATGTTCGCGCGCGAAGGCATCGAAATCGCGGCGGCTGAACACGCAGACCTTGGCCTCGGTCAGCGCGGTCACACCATGGCCGGTGGTTGAGCCAAACGGCCGGCCAATGAAGTCAGAGGGGTAAACCACCCCAACAATCTGCTCCCGCCCGTCTTCGGTTCCGGTGGAAAGTTTAAGCACGCCATCGATCACATTGGCGACAAGGACCGAATCCTCGCCTTCCCAGATCAACGATTCTCCTGGCGCAAGCGTGCGGCGGCGACCGATAGTATTGAGCGTTTCCAACTCGTTGCTATCGAGCGAGGCACAGATAGCCCGGTTCCGGACAACGCAGGTATCGCACGCAGACATACAAGCATATTGCCGGACCGCCCCCTCCCGCGCAAGCTAGACGATATCGACCATTGGACCGAGTTCAGCCCGCAGGCGATCAAGCGCCTGGGCTTTCAATTGGTGCACACGCGGCACCGAAACATCCAGGGTTGCGGCGATTTCCGCCAGGTTGAGCTCTTCAACGAAGTAAAGCTGCATCACCAGTTGCAGCCGCTCGGGAAGGTTCGCAACCGCACCGGCCAAAGCAACGCGCAGCTCTTGTGTTTCAAGGATATCGTGGCTGTCGGGCCGCTCGTCGGCAAAAGCCGGATCGTGATCGGAATAGACCGCGTCGATTGGCTCGAACCGCAAAGGCTCGCTGCTGCCGCGCAGGCTAGCAAGTTCGTCCGCGCTGACCCCCAGTCCTTCGGCAAGCTCGGACGCGGTCGGATCACGCCCCAATTGCCCGCGCAGCACGTGTTCCTGGTCTGCCAATTGCCGCCGCCGTTCGATACCCCCGCGCGAAATCGGTACGGCGCGGCGGATCAGATCGACCATCGCCCCGCGCACGCGGATCTTGGCATAGGCGGCAAAGCCATCCTCGCCCGGCCCGGCATGGCGCTGCGCCGCCTCGGTCAGCGCGACCAGGCCGGCCTGCATCAGGTCCTCCAGCTCGATCCCGGCCCGGCCCGAGCCGTGAACGTGCCAGGCCAGCCGCCGGACCATGGGCATGAAGCGGCGGACGCGCTCGGTCGTGGCGCAGCGATAGGCGCCTGCAGCCTTAAGGCTGTTGTGATCCTGGATCATGCGGCAAGAATCTCCGGTTCGGGAAGGGCGGGTGCGGCCGGCGCGCCAATCACGGCGATCACCTCGATCAACTGGCTGGCCGGCAGTTCGGCGATAGAAATCACAAGGCAGGACGGTGCCCGCAGTTTGAGCAGGGCAGCCAGCGCCCGGCGTGCGCGCGGCTGGACGACCAGCGCAAGCGGCGGCGCCGATGGGCCGCGTTCGGCCACCAGTGCGGCAACGTGCTCGCCAATATTGCGCCCAAGGTCTGGCTCGATCAGCGGCTGACCCGTGCTCGGATCGCTCAGCCCCTGGACAATCGCCGCCTCCAGCTGGGCGTCGAGTGTCAGCACCGGCAGCCGCTCACCCGGCGCGCAGATCCGTCCGACAATCAGCCCGCCCAGATCGGCGCGAACCAGTTCGACCAGCCGGTCATGATCGGCCGCGACCTGCACCCCATCAGCGAGGCTGGCGAAGATCGGCAGCGGGTGGCCGATCGGAATGCCGTCATCCAGCAGGGCGCGCAGCACGCGGGTCAGGGCGGCAAGGCTGAGCGGCTGCGGGTGGATCGCTTCAACCAGGCCGGAATTGTTCTCTTTGACCGCATCCAGGATGGCGCGAACCTGATCTGGCCCCAGCAATTCGCCGGAACGTTCGCTGAGCAGCTGGTTGAGCTGGGTGGCGATTACGGTCGAGGCGTCGACTGTCAGGAAACCCTCGGCAATGGCCAGGTCGCGCTGACCGGCCCCCACTGAGTGGTCCGTTCGGTTTGTTAGTGCATGATCGCCTCCTGCGCCATGGCTGGCCGTAGGTGGAGCGAAGCGGAACCGGAGGGCAGCCATGGCGATGGCGCTGTTTCT
>NZ_JAVYAB010000004.1:287500-312142 GCF_032337075.1 Novosphingobium sp. APW14 | reverse complement strand
AGAAACAGCGCCATCGCCATGGCTGCCCTCCGGTTCCGCTTCGCTCCACCTACGGCCAGCCATGGCGCAGGAGGCGATCATGCACTAACAAACCGAACGGACCACTCAGTGGGGGCCGGTCAATCAGCTGACCGCCCAGATTGACCAGGTGATCACCAACACCAAGTTCAACGGTGTGACCCTGTTCGATGGCAGCACCACGGCTATCACCGTTCAGTCGGGCGCTAACGCATCAGACACGGTCGATCTTAACATGACCGACCTGACCTCGCTGGCTGCCAGCGGCGGCGCTGCCGGTTCGTATGACGTTTCGACCGCCACTGCGGCAAATGCCGTGCTGTCTGCGCTCGACACCGAACTGGACTCGATCTCCAGCGCGCGTGCAGGCCTTGGTGCCGGTCAGAACCGCCTTGAATCGGTGGTGAACAACCTGACCAGCAATGTCACCAACCTGTCGGATGCGCGTTCGCGGATCGAAGATGCCGACTATTCGGCCGAAACGACCGCCATGGCCAAGGCCCAGATCCTTTCGCAGGCCTCGACCGCGATGATCGCCCAGGCCAACCAGAGCCAGCAGAACGTCTTGTCGCTGCTGCGCTAAGACTGAAGACCACAGCGGGAAGGGGTCGTGCCAAGCGGTACGGCCCCTTTCGCTTGCCCCGCGCAAAACGGGGAGTTAAGGGCCGCGGCATCATGCTTAGCACCCTGACACCCCAGCCCGCCGATGCGCTGCTCGCGCTGATCAAGCTCTATGCCGCCGATCCGCGCGCCGACAAGATCGACCTTGGCGTTGGGGTCTATCGCACCGATACCGGCGCCACGCCGGTTTTCGCCGCGATCAAGGCAGCGGAAAAGAAGCTGGTTGAGAGCCAGGATTCAAAGAGTTACCTGGGGCCGGAAGGCGACATGGGCTTTGTCCACGCGCTGATGCCCTATGTCTTTGGCAGCGAAGACCCGACCATGGGTGGCCGGATTGACGGGATGCAGACCCCGGGCGGCACGGGCGGTGTGCGTCTGGCCGTCGCCCTGGCGAAGCGCGCGGGCGCACCGAAGATATGGATGGGCACCCCCAGCTGGCCGAACCACGCACAGATCTTTGCCGATATCGGGCTGGAACTGAAGACCTTCAATCACGCGACCAAGGATGGCGTGGTCGATATGGATAGCCTGCGTGCAGCGATTGCTGCGGCCGATGCCGGTGACGCGATCCTGCTGCACGGTTGCTGCCATAACCCCAGTGGCATCGATTACAGCGAAGCCCAGTGGGACGAGATTGCCGCATTGGTGGCCGAAGCCAAGCTGCTGCCGGTGCTGGACCTGGCGTACCAGGGCCTGGGGCAGGGGATGGAAGCCGATGCCTATGGCCTGCGCCGCGTGCTTGCTGCCGTGCCGGAAGCGCTGATCGCCTATTCGTGCGATAAGAACTTTGGGATGTATCGCGACCGCGTGGGTGCGGTCTATGCGATGGTCTCCGATCCGGCGCATCTGAACGCGGTGCTTTCGCACGGCTATGCCCTTGCCCGCGCAGCCTGGTCGATGCCGCCTGATCACGGCGCGGCTGCGGTTCGGCTGATCCTGGAAGACCCGGCGCTGGTCAAGCTTTGGCTGGATGAGCTGGATATCATGCGGACCCGCATGCGCCAGGTCCGCGCCCGGCTGGCCGAGGCGGGCATGGCCGGCAAGGTCAATCTGACCCCGCTGGGCTCGCAGAACGGCTTGTTCTCGATGCTGCCGCTTTCGGGTGAGCAGATCCTCAAGCTGCGCGAAGACCATGCGATCTACATGGCCGGTTCGGGCCGGATCAACGTGGCCGGCCTGACGATGGGCAACATCGACAAGTTCATCGCTGCGGTTGCGGCTGTCAGTGCCTGAGATGAACCGGCAGCCGGTCCTTGAAGGGGAGCGGCTGCTGCTGAGGCCGCTGGTGGCGGAGGACTGGGACGCGCTGTTCGCGATCGCCGCCAACCCCGAAGTCTGGGCAATCCACCCGCAACACAATCGCTGGCAGGAGCCGGTGTTCCGCCAGTTCTTTGCCGATGCCCTGGCGCGCGGCGGAGCCTTGGCGGTGATCGACAAGGCGAGCGGCGCGATCATTGGCTCTTCGCAGTACAAGCCCGAAGCGGGCGGTGCGGTCGAGATCGGCTGGACCTTCCTGGCCACCAGCCATTGGGGCGGTGCCTATAACCGCGAGATGAAGCGGCTGATGCTGGCCCATGCCTTGCAGTTCGTTGATCGCGTTGAATTCCGTGTGGGTGAATGCAACCTGCGCTCGCAGTGCGCCATGGCAAAGATCGGCGGACGCCTGACCGATCGCTTCGACATGGTCGAAACGCCCAGCGGGCCGATGAAACATGTGATCTTCGAGATTACCCGCGATAGCTTCGCGGCCGGGCCGCTTAACCCCTGAGCGATTGCATCCGCTGGAGATAGCGGGCCAGCACGTCAATCTCGAGGTTGACGGCGTCGCCTGCCTTCAGCCCGCCCAGCGTCGTCACTTCCCAGGTGTGGGGAATGATGTTGAGCATGAAGCGGCAAGTGCCGTCAGCATCATCCTCAACCGCATTGACCGTCAACGAAACGCCATCGACCGTGATCGAGCCCTTGGGCGCGACATAGGGGGCAAGTTCCTTGGGCGTGGCGATCCAGAACTGGATCGAACCGCCGGCATCTTCGCGGCTGGCGACCCGGCCCACGGCATCGACATGGCCGGTGACGATATGCCCGCCCAGCTCGTCACCCAGCTTGAGCGCCTGTTCAAGGTTCAGCTTGCGCCCGGCGGTCCACTGGTCCTGTGCCGTGCGGCTGACCGTTTCGCCCGATACGTCGACAGCGAACCAGGCATCGCCCGCTTCGCCGCCGCGCTCGACCACGGTCAGGCAGACGCCCGAGCAAGCGATCGAGGCGCCGATGGCGATCCCGGCAGGATCGTAAGGGCAGGCAATGACAATCCGCAGGTCACCCTGCTGGCGCACTTCGCGGATTGTGCCGACGGCGGTGATAATTCCGGTAAACATCACTTGCGCTCGTAGACATCGAGGCGGTCGTTGCCAAGCGGGCGACTGTCGATGCAGGTCCATTGGGTTGAACCGGCCAGCGCTTCAGCCGCAAGTTCGGGCAGGGCAGCGCCATCGCCGCCCACCACTTGCGGCGCGCGGTACAGCATCATCCGGTCAACCAGCCCGGCAGCCAGAAAGGCGCGGGCGGTCTCTGCACCGCCTTCGACCATCAGGTACTGTGCCGGTGCGAGCAGCGCGATATCCTGCGGCGTGGGCAGACAGTGCCAGCCTTGGGGCGGCTGCCCCTTGGTCAGCAACCAGCGCTCCGGGCTGCGGCCCGCCAAGCCGGGCAGGCGCACGTCAAGCCGAGGATTGTCTGCATCCAGCGTGCCGCGGCCGACCAGGATCGCGTCCATCCTGGCCCGCCAGGCGTGGGTATGGGCGCGCGCGACTTCCCCGGTAAGCCACTGGCCCTGCGGCGGGGCGAAGCGGCAATCGGCGGACAGCGCCAGCTTCAGCGTCACGTCCGGGCGGCCGTGCGCGCAGCGCGTGAGGAAACCGGCCAGGCTGGCCCGGCAGGCGGGGTGCTCGATCAGTTCGGTGGGAACGCCCGCCGCCTTGATCCGGGCCATCCCGGCCCCAGCGGTGCGGGGATCGGGATCGTGGCAGCCGATGACCACGCGGGCCAGGCCGGCCGCGGCCACCAGATCCGCACAGGCGGGCCCGCGCGGGCTCTGGTGCGCGCAAGGCTCTAGCGTGACGTAAAGCGTGGCGCCGCGCGCCGCATCGCCGGCTGCGGCAAGAGCAATGGCTTCGGCATGGGGCCGACCTCCGGCCTGGGTCCAGCCGCGGGCGATGACGCGTCCATCCTTGACCAGGATCGCGCCAACCGCCGGGTTGGGCCGGCTGAGCGGCCTTCCGCGCGCTGCGAGAGCAGCAGCGGCAGCCAGCCAGCGGTTATCCTGATCAGCGCTCAACCGGGGACTTCGCCGGTTCGACCAGGGCTTCGGCCTTGGCACGGGCCTGGGCATCGGCCTTGGCGCGCTCGGCCTCGGCCTGCGCAGCGATCTTGTCGACATCCATGCCGGAAACGCGGCCCAGGGTCTTCCACATGTCCTGACCAACCTTCTGCTGCTCGGCAATCAGGCGGGCTTCTTCATCCTTGCGGCGTTGGTTTTCCTTGATGAAGGCCTGGGTCTCAGCCTCGGTCCGGTCCGCCCGCCACGAGGTGATGTAGATGATTTCGGGGCGGGCGCGGGGGCCTTTCCAGCTTTCCTGAGCCATGACGGAAAACATGCCGAACGTGACCATCGCCGCCAGCACGGCAAAGCGCCAGCGGTTGCCGCCCGCTTCACGGAAGACGGTGCGGAAATCGGCGATCGCCCCGGTTGGATTGACGTTGCGCAGAAAGTTCATGGCCCGAAGATAGGGCTTCAGCGCGCCAAGCGCCAGCGGTCAGTTGTAATCGACCGTGATCGGGATCCGTCCGCGATAGTTCCCGCCGCCGCCACTGCGCATAATCAGCCGCGCACCAAAACTGAACGATAGCTCGCCATTCGCATCCAGCGTGGGGCGGATAGGCAGGTCGGTTGAAAAGTCGGTAAGCTGCGCAAGGCTGCCGTCAGCGGCTGTCATTGGTACGTTCTGCGGTAAATCGATCCGCACTTCGCGCAACGGTTCGCCAGTCACGCGCCCGCGACCGGTTATCACCATCCCCCCCAGATTGACCACTGCGCCGCCGGTCCGTTTCGATCCGCTGGCGGCGTCCACTTCAGCACTGCCGCCCTCCCGCCCGGTCAGGGCCAGCTTCGCGAAATTGAGATCGGCGAAGATCTCCAGCGCCAGCACCCGTTCGCCGGACTTGCCAGTCTCGCTGTAGCACAGCCGGCAATCGCCTTGCGCCGCTGCCGGAACAGCCAGGGCTAGGGCAAGGATGAGGAACAAGGGCCGCGCCATGCCGCACTTGTCTGCCGATCATGGTTAAGGCTGGGTTACCGCTTAACCGAAGTGTGCATAGAGGCTGCGTCCTTCGCGCTTGAGCCAGCGGTTGGCAGTTTCGATATCGCCTTCGAACAGGTCCGCCAGGTGGGCGTGGAATGCGGGCGAGTGATCGAAGTGTGTGAGGTGGGCGACTTCGTGCGCAACGACCGAGCGTCGAACCGCATCAGGAGCCATGATCAGCCGCCAGTTGATCCGGATCGTGCCGTCAGCCGCGCAAGAACCCCAGCGCCGTTGGGCCCGGCTGAGCGTGAGCGGCGGTGCGGCGCGCCCGTCGCGCAGGCAATAATAGGCCAGGTCCTCACCCAGCAGCCGCAAGGCCTCAGCCTCAAGCCAGCGCTGGAGCCGGCGGTGAAGGCTGTCCTCGGGCCCACCGAGATGAATTGCGTCTTGCCCCAACCGCACCTTGCGCGGGGCCGCGGGATCATGGCGCAGCGCCAGGGTCAGGCCGCGATAGGGCAGGGCTGCACCATCCTGCAGCACCGGGGCTTGCGGTACCTTGGCCAGCTGGTCTGCCAGCCAATCAGCCTTGGAACGGGCGAATTCCAATGCCTCGGCGCTGCGCCCCCAGCGCGGCAGAGTAATGCGGACCTCGCTGCCGTCGGGCGCGAGGCGCATGGTCATTCGCCGCGCCGTGGCATTGCGGCGCACCGCCAGTGGCAAGAGGCGCCCATTGATCTCCACTTGCGGGACTTCGTCCGGACGGCGGCGGAGCCAATCAATCATCGGCCAGTTCCATGCCCGGCGGCAGGATGATGTGGTCTTCCAGCGGCCCCGCGAACTGTTCGCCAATCACCTTGCCGCGGACCGAGATACCGGCCTGATGGACCGTTTCGGGATCACCACTGACCAGATAGTGCCAGTCGCGCAGCGGATCGCCATCGGCGCGGAGGCGATAGGCACAGGTATCGGGCAGCCAACTGAGCGTAAGCGCCAGCTTTGGTGTCAGTTTGACGCAGTCTGGAACCTGGCGCTTGCGCCCCGGATAGTCACAGCAGCGCGCTGACTGGATATCGAGCAGCTTGCACGCGACATTGGTCATGTAGATCGCGCCGGTATCCTCGTCCTCTGCCTTGTGGACGCAGCACTGGCCACAGCCATCGCACAGCGCTTCCCATTCCGCGCGGTTCAGCGATTCGATCGGGCGTTCCCAGAACCGGTCCCGCAGACCGCTCATCGCACCGCAGCAGCCAGGTCAGAGGCGACCGAATCTGGCCCCTTGTCGACCGGCAGGATCACCAGGGGCTTGCCATCGGGGTCCATCAGATAGGCGAAGCGGCTATGGTCCATCAGGTAATTGCCTTGCCCCAGATCCTTGCCGCGCGCCGCATAGACGCGGAATGCCTTGGCGGCCGTATCGACCTCTGCCGGGGTGCCGGTCAGCCCTAAAAGCTTGGGATGAAAGCTGTCGGTGAATTCCTTGACCACCTTCACCGTGTCGCGGGTGGGATCGATCGTCACGAACAGCGGCTGAACCTTGGCGGCCTGGCTGGCGTGCTCCTTCTCGAACTTCTGGAAGCCCTTCATCATCACTGCCACATCGGTCGGGCAGGCATCGGGGCAGAAGGCGTAGCCGAAATAGATCATCCGGTACTTGCCCTTGAAATCGTCCCAGCCATAGCGCTTGCCGTCTTCGCCGGTCAGCGTGAACGGCCCGCCAAAGGGCGCGCCCTTGATGTCGGTTCCAATCAGCTCTGCCGGTGGGGTAGCGGCCTGCTGGCAGGCGGAGAGCGAGAGCGCTGCAACCAGCGCAACGGGCAGTATAAAGGAGAGGGGCTTGATCATGGCGCCGCGGTTCATGCTCTGCTAAAGCGCGCGGCGCAAGACGGCGCATGGGTTGATTCCCGGTGCAACAGGAGGATTTCGGGTGCGCAGGTTGATTTTGTCGCTGGCGGGTTTGGCTGCGCTTTCCGCAACTGCCCCGGCGCTCGCCCAGTTTTCAGAGAGCTACAAGTTCCTTGAAGCGGTCCGCAAGAAGGACGGCGAAAAGGTTACGCAGGCGCTGGCTGATCCGGCGCAGACAGTAGTCAACACCCGCGATGTAACCTCTGGCGAGAGTGCGCTCCACATCGTCACCAACCGCCGTGACCTGACCTGGATGCAATTCCTGATCGCCAAAGGGGCAAACGTGAATGCCCGCGATGCCAAGGGGGTCACGCCGCTGGTCTCCGCCGTCAACGCGAACTTTGCCGAAGGTGTCGAACTGCTGCTGGGCAAGGGCGCCCGGCTGGATGATAGCAACAATGCCGGTGAAACCCCGTTGATCACCGCGGTGCATAACCGCAACGTGGCAGTGATGCGGCTGCTGCTCAAGGCTGGGGCCAACCCTGACCGGGCCGACAATTCGGGCCGCTCTGCCAAGGATTACGCCAAGCTTGGAGGCGGCAATCTGCTGATCGAGATCGAGACCAACGCCAAACCCAAGACCGATGCCAAGGCCAAGTCCTATGGACCAAAGTTCTGATCCGATGACGCCGCACGCCACCTCGCTTGAAGACCTGCGCCGCCAGCTGGCACCGGCTATCGCCGATGCTGCGGTATTCGATGGCTGGAGCGAAGCGGCCATTGTTGCAGCCGCGGAGCAGCAGGGCGTTGATCCGGCCGTTGCGGCTTTTGCCTTTGCGGGTGGGGCGATGGCGATGATTGCCGCCTGGATCGCTGCCTGCGACGAAGCGATGGCCACGGAATGGCCAGCCGATCGTCTCGCGCAGCTGAAGATTCGTGAGCGCATCCGCACCCTGGTGCAGTTCCGGCTCGACTATGTGACCCCGCAGCAGGAAGCGCTGGTGCGGGCCTTGGCGATCATGGCCATGCCCCAGAATGCCGCGCAGGCAATGAAGCTGGGCTGGAACAGCGCGGACCTGATGTGGCGGCTCGCCGGCGATACGGCGACCGATTACAACCATTACACCAAGCGGACGATCCTTTCCGGGATCTATGGCGCGACCCTGGCCGTGCTGGCGCATGATCGCAGCGAAGGGCAGGCGGATACCCGTGCCTTCCTGGAGCGGCGGATCGATGGCGTGATGCGCTTTGAAAAGGCCAAGGCGCAGGTCCTTAACCGCGAATTCACGGGGTTCAGTCCAGCCCGGTTTCTGGGGCGGCTGCGCTATCCGGCGCGCTGATTTTGATCCAGATCAACTATTGCGAATGACTTGCAATTGCGCCGTTGTTCTGGCAGCGCAGTTGGCATGACGCTCGATTCCCTTCCCATCGGCCAGGCTGCGCGCATTGCTGCGGTCGACTGGGCTATGGTGGCGGAGGAAGAGGGGCAGCGCCTGCGGGCGCTGGGCCTTGATGCGGGGGCCAAGGTGGCCGTTGCCCATCGCGGCATCTTCGGCGGCGCCGATCCGCTGGCGATTACTGTCGGACGGATGACAGTGGCCCTGCGGCGCTCCCACGCGCGGGCGATGCAGGTGGAGTTGACCTGACATGTCCCGACTGCGCAGCGCTGCCCTGGTAGGCAATCCCAACGCGGGCAAGAGTGCGCTGTTCAACGCGCTGACCGGGGCGCGGCAAAAAATCGCGAACTATCCCGGCGTCACGGTTGAGCGGAAGGCCGGACGGCTGGTGCTCCCCTCGGGGGAGCCGGTCGAGCTGACAGACCTGCCGGGTTCCTATGGACTGGATGCCACGAGCCCGGATGAGGAAGTAACCCGCAAGGTCGTATTGGGCGAACTGGCGGGCGAACCGGCTCCGCAAGTGCTGGTCGTGGTGCTCGATGCCTCTAACCTTGAACAGCACCTGGTCTTTGCGCAGGAAATCATTGCGCTGGGCCGGCCGACCGTGGTCGCGCTTAATATGATCGACCTGGCCGAACGCGATGGGCTGGTGCTTGATCCGGCTGCGCTTGAGGCCGCGCTGGGGGTTCCGGTGATCCCAACCGTGGCCGTGCGCCGCCGCGGCCTGCCCGAACTGGCGGCGGCGATTGCCGTGGCGGAAGAGCGCCACGCCGAACCGCGCCATCCGCACACTACGCTGACCGAGCGGCGCGTTTCGGCCCATGCCATTGCCGAAGCGGCGATCCTTTCCGAATCGACCCAGCATCGCCTGCACGCGCGGCTGGACAAGGTCCTGCTCCATCCGTGGATCGGCCCGCTGGTGCTGTTCGGCCTATTGTTCGTGGTGTTCCAGGCCGTTTTTACCGGAGCCACCCCCTTCGCCGATGCACTGGAAGGCGCCATTGCCGGGGTCGCGGACCAGGTTCGCGCTTCGGTGCCGCAGGGTCTGGTGCGCGATTTCATGACCGAAGGCGTGCTATCCGGCGTCGGCTCGGTCGTGGTGTTCCTGCCGCAGATCGTGATCCTGTTCTTCTTCATCCTGGCGATGGAGGCATCGGGCTATATGGCCCGGGCCGCCTTCCTGATGGACCGGTTGATGGCCCGTGTCGGCCTGTCGGGCCGCAGCTTTATCCCGCTGCTGTCCAGCTTTGCCTGCGCGATCCCCGGCATCATGGCAACGCGCTCGATTGCCGACCCGCGCGACCGGCTGACGACGATCCTGATTGCGCCGCTGATGACCTGTTCGGCCCGCCTGCCGGTTTATGCCGTGATCATCGCCGCCTTCATCCCCAACCGCGCGGTTCTGCCGGGCGTTGGCCTTCAGGGGCTGGTGCTGTTCGGGCTCTATGTTACCGGGATCATCGGGGCGATGGTCGTCGCGCTGGTGCTGCGCAGCTCGGTGACCAAGGGTGCGGCATCAGGCTTCATCATGGAGCTGCCAAAGTATCAGCTGCCGCGCGCCAAGGACCTGCTGTTGGGCCTGTGGCAGCGCGCCTGGATCTTCCTGCGCCGCGCTGGCACGATCATTTTTACGGTCACGGTCGTGCTGTGGCTGCTGCTCAACTTCCCGCGTGCCGGGGACGGGCAGAACCAGGTCGACGCCTCGATCGCCGGCAAGCTGGCCAATGGCCTGGCCGTGGTAGTCGAGCCAATCGGCTTCAACCGCGATATTGCCCTGTCGCTGATCCCGGCCATGGCCGCGCGTGAAGTGGCGGTTGCCTCGCTCGCTACCTCCTATGCGGTAGGCGCCGAGGACGAGGAGCAGGCCGCTTTGGCGCTGGGTGAGCAGCTGCGTACCAAGTGGAGCCTGCCGACTGCGCTGGCCTTCCTGGCCTGGTTTGTCTTTGCGCCGCAGTGCATGAGCACCATCGCCGTTGCCCGGCGTGAGACGAATGGGTGGAAATGGCCCGCCTTCATGTTGCTCTATCTGTTCGGCCTGGCCTACATCTTCGCCGGAATCACCTATTGGAGCGCCGTCGCGCTCGGGTTGTAGCGGAGCGAATTTCGATGGCAGGTAGCGTCAACAAGGTAATCCTGATCGGCAATCTGGGTCAGGATCCAGAGGTCAAGAGCTTCCAGAACGGCGGCCGGATCGCCAACCTGCGAATCGCCACCAGCGAAAACTGGAAGGACCGCACCACCGGCGAGCGCAAGGAACGGACCGAGTGGCACAGCGTTGTGCTGCAATCCGACGGCCTGGTCGGCGTTGCCGAAAAGTACCTGCGCAAGGGCAGCAAGGTTTACATCGAGGGCCAGCTGCGCACCCGCAAGTGGCAGGATGCATCGGGCAACGACCGCTACACTACCGAGATTTCGGTCGGCATGAACGGCGTGCTCACCATGCTTGACGGCGCACCCGGTGCTGGCGGTGCAGGCGGCGGTATGGGTGGTGGCCAGCGCTCTGGCGGCGGTGGTGATTGGGGCGGTGGCTCCAGCGGCGGCCAACGTTCGGGCGGAAACGACTTTGGCGGTGGTGCCTCGGCCGGCGGCTCGCGCGGTGGTTTCGCCGACGATCTGGACGACGATATTCCGTTCTGATCAGTCCTGCTTTTTCAGTGCCGCCAGTGCGGCAAAGGGACCAGAGGTGTCCTTATCGAGGAGCCCGGCCTTGCGCCGGGCTTCTTCCGCATTGGGGCCCACGGCATAGGGATCGATTGCCAAGGCCAGCGTTTGCGCCAGCGCCTCGCCCAGGTCGAATAGGCTGCCCTCGAACTCGATCTCGTCCAGCTCTTCGGCCTCGAGTTCGATCTCTTCGTCGGGCGCCGAGGGGCCGCGGGCGGGGATGAAGTGGAGGTTGACTGGCTCATCGATAACGACCGCCAGGTCCTCGCCGCTGACGGCGCAGCTTTGCACGATCGCGGCCTGTAGCCGGCCCTTAGCGCTAGCGCCGGCGGATTCACGCTCCAGTTCGATCCGGGCCTGCATGCGGTCAATCCGCACCAGGCCAAAACGCTTGGCCAGCGCTGTGCGCTCGGCCTCTGAAGCCTCCAGATCAATCCTGCTGCCAGGCAACAGCCGCGGGTCATAGGTGCGGGAGAATTCGCTCATGGCGCGATCCTTCCTGCTAGCAGGCCAGCTGCATCGCAGGTATCAAGCAGGTCGGCCAGCGCACGCATTTCAGCAGCAAGGCCGGCCGCGCCCGCGTTCAATGTGACGTTGCGTTCCAGCGCCGCGGCCATCGGTTCTTCGCCGCTCAGGGCGCCGCGCATGGCGTCCATCCGCCCGCCGAGCGCACCCATCAGCTTACTCACATGCTTGCCTACCACCATGTCGCCCAGGCCGGTTTCGCGCAGCTGTGCGTCCATATCGGTCACGAACAGTTCGGTCAGCAGGATCGCCTTGGCTGACAGTTCGGGCTCACGCTCCATCCGCAGCAGGACGAGCGCCATGACCAGCGCCACGGCATCAAACCGACCGGGGACAGTATCGGCCACGCCCAGTTCGGAATACCAGCGCGGGGTCCGCGCAACCGCGACGATCGCGTGCCATAACGGGCGAACTTCGGCGTGTTCATCGATGTTCTTGCCAAGCAGGCGGGCAAACAGGCCCATGGGTGTCGTGTCCTTCAATCGTTCAGCCGGCATTAAAGCCGCTGTCCCCAAGCGCCTGCTTGCCGCCATTGCGCGGCGCGTCAAGGCGGCCTAAGGCTCAGGCGCGATAGAGCGGGTGCACGCTGCGGGCAATCGTCTTGCCAGCAGTCCTGCCACTGGAATGACAGGAACGGCATACGATGCGAGCAGCAGTGATCAAGGCGATGGTGGTTCTGGCAGCAGCGGGAACGCTGGGGGCCTGTAACTCAATCAAGGATCACCGTGGGTATATCGTCGATCAACCGCTCATCGATTCGGTTCAGCCTGGTATCGATAATCGCCAGTCGGTGGAGCGGACGCTGGGGCGCCCAACCTTTGAAAGCGCCTTTGGCCGCAAGGATTGGTACTACGTTTCCTCGAACACACGTCAGGCGGCGTTTACCCGGCCCAAGATCAATGAGCAGTTGGTCCTGCGCGTCAGCTTTGATGAGCGCGGCAACGTTGCCGCGATCGAACGTTCGGGCATAGAGAAGGTCGTTATCCTGAACCCCGACGGTGACAAGACCCCGACACTGGGCCGCGAACGAACCTTCCTTGAGGATCTGTTCGGTAACATTGGCACCGTTGGAACGGGTGCCGGCGGCCCGGCCGGCGGCGGTGCAGGCGGTCCGAACGGCAGCTAAGTTGAAAGTGCCGCGGCAGGGCATATATCCTGCCGTATGGATAATCATAACAGCAGCCATGGGCTGATCCCCTGGCACGGCACCACCATCATCGGTGTCAAGCTGGCGGGCAAGACCGTGATCGCCGGCGATGGCCAGGTTTCGATGGGCAACACGGTGATGAAGCCCAATGCCCGCAAGGTCCGCCGGCTTGGTGACGGCTCGGTCATCGCCGGGTTTGCCGGCGCGACGGCCGATGCATTCACCCTGTTCGAGCGACTGGAGAAAAAGCTGGAACAGCATCGCGGGCAGCTGATGCGCGCTGCGGTTGAACTCGCCAAAGACTGGCGGACTGACAAATATCTGCGCAACCTTGAAGCGCTGATGATCGTGGCGGATAAGGACGTGCTCCTGATCCTGACCGGCAATGGTGATGTGCTGGAGCCTGAACACGGCATCGCTGCGATTGGTTCGGGCGGGAACTATGCGCTGTCCGCTGCCAAGGCCTTGGTCGAATATGAACAGGACGCTGAAAAGCTGGCCCGCCGCGCCATGCAGGTTGCGGCAGAAGTTTGTGTCTTCACCAACGATCGGGTGACTGTCGAAGTCATCTAGTCCCCCTCCCGCCTGCGGGAGGGGTTAGGGGTGGGCCCTTCGTCAGTCCCGCCTCTGGCCCACTCCCGACCCCTCCCGCAAGCGGGAGGGGAGAAGGAAGCAAATGAACCAGAACCTGACCCCCAAGGCGATCGTCGCCGCACTCGACGAGCACATTATCGGCCAGGCCGATGCCAAGAAGGCCGTTGCCGTGGCTCTGCGCAATCGCTGGCGCCGCCAGCGGCTTTCGTCCGAGCTGCGCGACGAGGTGACGCCCAAGAACATTCTGATGATCGGGCCCACGGGCTGTGGCAAGACCGAGATCAGCCGCCGCCTGGCCAAGTTGGCCGACGCGCCCTTTGTTAAGGTTGAGGCGACCAAGTTTACCGAAGTCGGCTATGTCGGCCGCGATGTTGAGCAGATCGCCCGCGACCTGGTTGAGGAAGCGATCCGGCTTGAAAAAGATCGCCGCCGCGAAGCGGTGCGCGAAGCTGCCAGCAAGGCAGCGATGGACCGCCTGCTTAAGGCCCTGGTCGGTGAGAACGCCAGCGAAGCGACCCGCGAAAGCTTCCGCCAGCGGATCGTCGAGAACGCGATGAGCGATATCGAGGTGGAGATCGAGGTCGAGGACGCGCCGGGCATGCCGTTTGACATGCCGGGAATGCCGGGTGGGGTTGGCATGATCAACCTGAGCGAAATGATGTCCAAGGCAATGGGCCGCCAGAACCTCAAGCGCCGCAAGCTGAAGGTCCCGCAGGCCTGGGACAAGCTGGTCGACGAGGAAGCGGAAAAGCGCATGGATCAGGACGACGTGGCCCGCGTTGCCCTGGCCAATGCCGAGGCCAACGGGATCATCTTTATTGACGAGATCGACAAGATCGCGGTTTCCGACGTGCGCGGCGGTTCCGTCAGCCGCGAGGGCGTGCAGCGCGACCTGCTGCCGCTGATCGAAGGCACGACCGTGGCCACCAAATATGGCCCGATGAAAACCGACCACGTGCTGTTCATCGGCTCGGGTGCGTTCCATGTGGCCAAGCCCAGTGACATGTTGCCCGAATTGCAGGGGCGCCTGCCAATCCGGGTTGAGCTGAAGGCACTGTCGGAAGAGGACTTTGTCCGGATTCTGGCCGAAACCCGCGCCAATCTGATTGAGCAGTACAAGGCGCTGCTCGGGACCGAAAAGGTAACGGTGGAATTCACCCCTGGTGCGGTCCGCGCCATCGCCCGAATTGCGGCGCAGGTGAACGAGGCGGTTGAGAATATCGGTGCGCGCCGCCTCCAGACCGTGATGGAAAAGTTGCTTGAGGAGCTGAGCTTCGAGGCTGAGGACCGCGAGGGCGAAATCGTGTTGATTGATGAAGACTATGTCACCGATCGCCTGGCCGGACTGGCGAGGGATACCGATCTGTCCAAATACATTCTATAGGATCGCCGCGATGAGCACACCGCCTGATGACCGTCCGATTTATCGCCTGCTAACCGGCAAGGATGACCGCGCCTTTTGTGATCGCGTGTCGGAGGCACTGGGCCAGGGCTGGCGGCTTTATGGCTCGCCGGTGTTAGCCTGGGATCAAGAAGCCGGCTGCATGAAGGCGGCGCAGGCGGTGGTCTGGAAAGATGCCGACGTCCGTTACTAGACCGGCCTATTCGGCGGCTTCGTTGATCTGCTCGCTGGCCTGCCGGTTCCACATTTCGGCGTAAAGTCCCCGCTTTTTTAGCAAATTGGCATGCGTGCCGCTCTCGGCCAACCGCCCCTGGTCAAGAACCAGGATCTGATCAGCATCGGCAATCGTAGATAGCCGGTGCGCGATTGAAAGCGAGGTGCGCCCCTCTGCTACGTTGTGCAGCGTAGCGAGGATGTCCTGCTCGGTCCGTGTGTCGAGCGCCGAGGTTGCCTCATCGAGCAGCAGGATAGGCGGGTTTTTCACCAGCGTGCGGGCAATGGCTACGCGCTGCTTTTCCCCGCCGGACAGCTTGAGCCCGCGTTCGCCGACCTCTGTGTCAAAGCCCTGCGGCAGGCGATCGATCAATGGCAAAAGCGCTGAATCCCGCGCGGCGGCTTCGATCTCGGGAAGGCCGGCGCCGTCGCGGCTGTAAGCGATGTTATAGCCAATGGTCTCGTTGAACAGCACCGAATCCTGCGGCACAATCCCCAGAGCGGCCCGCAGGCTCTCCTGCGTGACTTGCCGGATATCTTGCCCGTCGATCAGAATGCGCCCGCTCCAGGGGTCATAAAAGCGGAATACCAGCCGTGCGATTGTGCTTTTGCCTGCACCCGAGGGACCGACAATTGCGACTTGCGATCCGGGAGCGACCTCGAACGACAGGCCGTGAAGGATCGTGCGGTCTTTTTCATAGCCAAATACGACATTGTCGAAGATCAGGCTTGGCCGCCTGACTACCAGTGCGGGCGCGCTGGGAGCATCCCTTACCTCAATCGCTGTATCAAGCAGTTCGAACATGGCGGCCATGTCGATCAAGCCTTGGTTGATCGTGCGATAGACCATTCCCAGCATGTCGAGCGGGCGAAACAGCTGCATCAGGTAAGTCTGGACGAACACAAGCTGGCCGGCGGTATACTCGCCCTTGGACCAGCCCCAGACTGTGGTTGCCAGTGCGCCGGCCATCAGCAGGTTGATCACCAGCGCCTGCGCCATGTTGAGCACGCCAAGGCTATTAGCGCTTTTGGTCGCGGCATCGGCGAAGGCGCCCGTGGCCTGGGCATATCGCGCCTGTTCGCGCTTCTCAGCGCCAAAGTATTTCACTGTTTCATAATTCAGGAGCGAGTCGACGGCGCGGCTGAGTGCTTGCCCGTCGAGCCGGTTCATCCTCTCGCGCAGGTGATTGCGCCAGTCGGTGATTGCCCTTGTCACCCAAATATAGGCCGTGATAGCTGCAGCCGTTGCCGCCACCAGTCCCCAGCCGAAGTTGAGCTGGAAAATCACGCCGACGATCACCAGTTGGATTACTGTGGGTGCAAGGTTGAACAGCATGAAATAGAGCATCGTATCGATGCTCTTGGTTCCGCGCTCGATTGCTTTGGTCACCTCACCTGTCCGGCGCGCGAGGTGGAAGCGCAGCGATAGCTGGTGCAGGCGGCCAAACACGCTTTCCGAAAGCGAGCGGATCGAATCCTGCCCCACTCGTTCGAACACAATATTGCGCAGGTTATCGAACACCACCTGCGTCAGCCGCCCGGCCGAGTAGGCGAGCACGGCAAGCATGGCAAAGGTCGCCACGCGCGGACCGGTAACGGTCATCGCATCGACCGCCCATTTCAGGGTGTAGGGCAGCACGGTCTGTACCGCGATGGACAGGCCGATGAGCGCGATCGATGTGACGATACGCCAGCGCAGCCGCGGATTGTCCCTTGGCCACAGATAGGGCAGGAACCGGCGCAGCGTGCGCCAGCCATCGTGGCGGGCGGATTTGTCGGACGGGTTTTCCGGTGGCATCGGCCCTCTCTAGGGCACCGGACCGAAAAGGCCAATCAGAGTACGCCCGCGGGTACGTCGAATAGAATGCGCCTGGTGGCAAAATCGATCGCCAGCCGATCAAGGCTGCGCAGATCGCGCATGCCCAGCAGCAGCGAAGGCCGGCTGTCCAACTTCAGTGCCTTGAAGGCCGGGGCATCGGTATAGGCGATGGCAACATTGTTGAACCGCATTTCGGCGATCTCCAGCCAACTGGCATATCCCAGATCGGCATTGATCTGATCGCCGGTAACGCTCAGCAACTGGATCTGCTCATGCTTGCGCTTCTTTGACAGCGCCCGTTGCAGCGCCAGGTTGCCAATTGATGTTTCGGCGCCGGTGTCGATCACCACCTGCACCTTGATCCCCTCCATCTTGGCGTCGGCCATGATCAACTGGCCTGAGCGTCGCCGCGCCTCAACCACGATCTCGAACCCGCGGTTGCCGCCCAGGTTCTTGGCATCGTCAATTGCCATCAGGCCCTTCTTGAAATCGACCAGCACCCGCTGGCCTTGCAGGCTATCAAGCCCGAGGATGCCATCGGCCCCCATGTGTTCGCTTTCCAGCAGCGGCGCAGTCAGCCCGTAATAAGAGCGGCGGCCAAGGTCGATCTGATCGAGATCGACCGTATCGACAATCTGCGTCCCCGCGACGCTGACCAACCGGGCCTTGCGGTTAGGAACCAGCGACAAGCGCTGGGCCAGGCCGCGCGAAAGGACTGTATTCTGCGATCCGGTATCGATCAGGAACCGGAACGGGCCTTGCTCCACCACCTTCACCGGCACTGTCATCCGGCTCCACTGATCCTTGCGGATCGCGATGATGTCGGTCTGGGTCGCCAGCGGTTGCCCATCCTGACCGGCGAAGGTCAGTAAGCCGGCGGTGAGGGGCAGCAAGGGCAGCAGCAGGCTGGACGCAGGCATCACGGGCTCCTCTTGCCCTCGGATATATCATCTGGACGCGCGCGCTGCCATGTCATCCGTCGAAAGCTGGTCTCGGCCTTAATGCCAGTTTGCGTTTGTTTAACACAGGCTTGGTAGTAATCAGGCTAGGGATGCAACAGCTTTTCCATCGTGTTTTGCGCAAGGTGCGCGAATATCGCTTCCTGCGCGCTTGCCATGCCGTGCTTTTGACACCGCCTGCGCGCACACGGGAGGATGGGGTGGTGATCTTCTCGATGATCGGCACCAAGGTGCTGCTGCCTTATCTTGTCGCGGCCAAGTCTTTTCAGGCGCAACTGGGGCGGGGGCGCTTTGCGATCCTGGACGATGGGACCCTGAGCCAGACGGATAAGGCCGTGCTGGCCCACCATCTTGGCAATCCGGTTATCACGCCAATCGCGGCAGTTAGAACCGGCCCCTGTCCACGCGGCGGTACGTGGGAGCGGTTGCTGACCATCCTTGACCTGCGCAAGGCGGACTACGTCATCCAGCTCGATTCCGATATTGTCGCGCTGGGGCCCGTGCCCGAAATCAATGCGGCGATCGATGCGGGCCGCAGCTTTACGCTTCGCGGAGAGGAGGGTGCAGAGATCGTCCCATTGCGCGGCATGACCGGGCGGACGGGCAACGCGCGCAATGCACGCCGCCAACATGTGCAAAGCGCGATCGAACAGGCGATGGCGTGCGTTCAGATCGTTGGCCGCCCAGACCTGCGCTATGTCCGCGGCTGTTCCGGTTTTGCCGGTTTTGCACCGAGCGAAGAGGGGCGCGTGCTGGCCGAAGGTTTTTCGCAGGAAGCTGTGCGCCTTCTGGGTAGCGAACACTGGGCCGAATGGGGCAGCGAGCAGGTAACGTCCAGCTTTGTAATCGCCAACGAGCCCGATGCGATCCTGCTGCCTTATCGCCGCTACCTAAATTTCTGGAATGAGCCAGTCAGCGCAGAGGCGGCGCTGGTCCACTTCATCGGAACCTATCGTTATCACTGCGGCGCATATCTGGCTGCCGCACGCCGAGCTATCGCCAGCCTGATGCGGTAATGGCTGGCAAGACCTAACGGTCCAGAACTTGCCTGATCGCTGTTGCGATCGCAGCGCCCTGACGGTGGATCGAGAATAGCCGGTTAGCCCGGTCATGGCCGGCAAGACCATGCCGGCGGGCTAAACCGGGGTTATTGAGATAATGCTCTATTGCGGCGGCAAAGCCGTCTTCGTCATCGACTGCCACCAATCGGCCCGTCTCTCCATTAGCAATAACCTCGCGCGGTCCGGCTGCCTCTGTTGCAACAATGGGTAAGGCACAGGCCATCGCCTCGGCCAGCACGAGGCCAAAGCTCTCGCGCCGGGCGGCATGAACCATCAGTGAGGCGGCGCGGTACCATGGCAGCAGGTCTTCCTGTCGCCCGGCAAAGTGGACGCGATCGGCGATCCCCAGTTCTTGCGCAAGCTGGCGCCAGTGATCGAGCCGTTCTCCCGCACCGACATAGACAAATGACACGTCATCAAAAGCCGGCTGGCGCGCAATCCTTGCCGCGCAGCGCAGGATCAGGTCGACCCGCTTTTCGGCGCGCGCCTGGCTGACGCAAATTACCCAGCGGCGGGCGGGATCGAGAACTGGGGGAGCACTGGCTGGTCCGGGGGTGAAGCGGGTACAGTCGATACCGTTGGGAATTACCGCGAGGCGCCCGGGCGGAATTTGGGCGTGTTGGCGCAGCAGTTCACCCTGCGTCCACGAATTGGCGATATGCAGATCATGCAATTGCCATCCCAGCAGGCGCCGCACGACGAACTTGACCCAGCGCCGATGCAGCGGGTCGGGTGGCCCGGGCCCGAAGCTGTCTTCTTCCGTATTGATGGTGACCAACCCCAGCTTGCGCAGGAAGCCCAGATCGAGCGTGGTGGGCAGGGCACTCATATAGACAATGGCGCCGATACCTTTGGCAGCAACCAGTTGCCGCAGCGCGGCCCGGTCGTTTGGATTGAGCTGGTAGCAGTCCAGTTCCACCGGCTGAAGGTGCGCGAACTGATGGACGGAGCGGCCTGTCAGCTTTGGAAACGCGATAAAGCAATTCCGTTCGGCCAATTCACCAGCAACGATGTCGCGCAGCTGCGCAACGGTCTTCCAGACAAAGCCCTCGTCGTCTGGGTAGCGCATACAGAACAGGATATTGGGTCCCGCCATTGGTCAGCCCAGTTTTGCAGGTCGCGGCCCAAGCCGCCAATGGCGTGGTCGCAGGTTGCGCAGGATGAGCTGCAATTCGGCATGAAGTGGATGTGAAAACATGCGCAGCAGGCCCAGCCATGCCAAGCTTACAGGGGCAGCCAGCAAGAGCAGTCGCATGATGGGCGATGCTATCTCCAACGCATCGGCCAAGGCCAGACCCAGCCAAGTCAGGGCGCCGGTTACCAGTGCCAATATCGCGCTGGGAAAGAGATGCCGGGCCAAAGCACCGATCCGGCAACCGAGGTACTGCCTTTGCAGCACCAGCCAGACCGGCGCGGTGGCCAGCGTCGCCAGCATCAGGGCCCAGCCGAAGGATGCGATAGTTCCAGAGAACAAGGCCACAGCCAGGGCCACCCGCGCGACAACGGTAACGATTTGCGGGATCGAGGCCAGATATGGGCGGCCAATCGCATTGAACGCGGCGACCTTGTAATGGAACACCAGCTCGATCGCGGTCATCAATGCCAGGGGAACCACTGCGGGTGAAGCGGACAGCCAGATCTTGCCATAAAGGCCAACGATGACTTCGTCGGCGGCCACGGCGGTTACCGCCAGCATCGGCCAACCGATAGCAGTGACCAGGGCGATCGCGCGGTAAAGGATCGGCTCCAGCGGCTGCTGGTCGTGATGGGCCCGGGCCAGGTACGCCTGCGAGCCAAAGGTCATCGCTGATCCGGCTATGTATAAGAATAGGTGGACCGTGGAATTGGCACGGCTGACCAGCCCGACCTGCTGGGCTGAGCCAAGTTTGCCCAAGACCAGGTCGGGCAAGGCATCGTTGATGGACTTGACCAGGTTCGCGAAGAGCGCACCGCTGCCAAAGCGGACAATCCCGCCGACATCGCCCAGGCGCGGCAGGTAATACATGTTGGCCGGCCGCAGCCACAGATAGCACAGGCCGGTCGCGACCACGTTGGCCAGGTTAGCCCAGGCCAAGCTTGTCGCCCCGAACCCAGCAAGCGCCAAAGCCAGGCTGGTGGCGGTATGGGCCAAGGTCCCCAACAAAGTGCCAAGCGCGATACCCCGGGCATCAAAATCGCGCAGCAGCAGGGCCAGCGCGACAGAACTGAACGGGATGAACAGGAAGGTGACTGCCAGGATCTGCATGACCGGGCGGATCTCGGCATGGCCGAAGTATAGAGCCATCCGGCTGCTGCAGATGAGCAGGGTGACGGCAATGGCCCCGGCAATGGCATAGGCCACACCGATTGCCGACCGGACCTTGCCTTCAGTCAGAACGTCTTCACGTTGAAGATAGGTGCTCACCCCGAAGTCTCGAAAGACGTGGGCGATGTTCACCAGCACCACTGCGATCGAATAGATCCCAACCTCGGCAGGTGACAGGATCCGGGCGATGACCAGCGTTACCAGGAACTGGATGGCCGTGGCCCCGGAAGAGGATGCGAAGTTGAGCGCCAGCGATTTGCGGAATGAGGCCATCAGCTGCCCCCGGGCCGAATCATTGCGAACGGCCGAATCTGATTCTCTGGGACCCTGATCATGTCCCGAATCTAGCCAGAGCCCCTTAAACAAGCACTTACACGAGCATATTGGCCGCCAGATTCGGCATTCAGAGTGACTGGATCAGGTTTGGGTTGATCGCCGTATGCTGAAGATGCGATCCGAACACCGCATAATTCAGCCATTTTTCAGCGCAGTGAAATAAAATTGCAAAAAGGCGTTGACCGAATCAGAGGCCAGGCTTAGAGGCCCGTTCACCGGACGGGAACGCCACTTCAAACGGTCCACCGCCCCGGTCGCCAACATAGACGGACAACAAGTCCCCCGAAGTAAAAAGCGGGGAACGAAGGTTGTCCGCCTGATTTTGTCGCTACGGCGGCAGGTTGGTGGCTCTTTGACATCGTTAGTTTAGATGAAGGGACATGTGGGCGACGGCGCCCCATCCGGGGAGCTTCAGGCTCCGTGTATGGGTTGTTTAAGTCGTTACCTCATATGTCCTTCGTATCCATTACGTTTGACAAGTGCAGGTATCGGCTCCTGAAGTTCGATGCTGCGGTCAGCGGGTTTACCCGTGCCGTGGTTATCGTGACACAAACTTGAGAGTTTGATCCTGGCTCAGAACGAACGCTGGCGGCATGCCTAACACATGCAAGTCGAACGAGACCTTCGGGTCTAGTGGCGCACGGGTGCGTAACGCGTGGGAATCTGCCCTTGGGTTCGGAATAACAGTTAGAAATGACTGCTAATACCGGATGATGTCGAAAGACCAAAGATTTATCGCCCAAGGATGAGCCCGCGTAGGATTAGGTAGTTGGTGGGGTAAAGGCCTACCAAGCCGACGATCCTTAGCTGGTCTGAGAGGATGATCAGCCACACTGGGACTGAGACACGGCCCAGACTCCTACGGGAGGCAGCAGTGGGGAATATTGGACAATGGGCGAAAGCCTGATCCAGCAATGCCGCGTGAGTGATGAAGGCCTTAGGGTTGTAAAGCTCTTTTACCAGGGATGATAATGACAGTACCTGGAGAATAAGCTCCGGCTAACTCCGTGCCAGCAGCCGCGGTAATACGGAGGGAGCTAGCGTTGTTCGGAATTACTGGGCGTAAAGCGCACGTAGGCGGCTACTCAAGTCAGAGGTGAAAGCCCAGGGCTCAACCCTGGAACTGCCTTTGAAACTAGGTAGCTAGAATCTTGGAGAGGTCAGTGGAATTCCGAGTGTAGAGGTGAAATTCGTAGATATTCGGAAGAACACCAGTGGCGAAGGCGACTGACTGGACAAGCATTGACGCTGAGGTGCGAAAGCGTGGGGAGCAAACAGGATTAGATACCCTGGTAGTCCACGCCGTAAACGATGATAACTAGCTGTCCGGGCACTTGGTGCTTGGGTGGCGCAGCTAACGCATTAAGTTATCCGCCTGGGGAGTACGGTCGCAAGATTAAAACTCAAAGGAATTGACGGGGGCCTGCACAAGCGGTGGAGCATGTGGTTTAATTCGAAGCAACGCGCAGAACCTTACCAGCCTTTGACATCCCGCGCTACAACCAGAGATGGTTGGTTCCCTTCGGGGACGCGGTGACAGGTGCTGCATGGCTGTCGTCAGCTCGTGTCGTGAGATGTTGGGTTAAGTCCCGCAACGAGCGCAACCCTCGTCCTTAGTTGCCATCATTAAGTTGGGCACTCTAAGGAAACCGCCGGTGATAAGCCGGAGGAAGGTGGGGATGACGTCAAGTCCTCATGGCCCTTACAGGCTGGGCTACACACGTGCTACAATGGCGGTGACAGTGGGCAGCCACTACGCGAGTAGGAGCTAATCCCAAAAAGCCGTCTCAGTTCGGATTGTTCTCTGCAACTCGAGAGCATGAAGGCGGAATCGCTAGTAATCGCGGATCAGCATGCCGCGGTGAATACGTTCCCAGGCCTTGTACACACCGCCCGTCACACCATGGGAGTTGGGTTCACCCGAAGGCGTTGCGCTAACTCGCAAGAGAGGCAGGCGACCACGGTGGGCTTAGCGACTGGGGTGAAGTCGTAACAAGGTAGCCGTAGGGGAACCTGCGGCTGGATCACCTCCTTTCTAAGGATTTGGCCGAAAGCGCCGGTGCTAGCCACTGGAAGTGCTTCGTCCATTCCAAAGAACATGCCGTCGTCCTCATGTCCCTTCATCCTGGAGATCAACACAGCATCTGCTGTGTTGCGCTTGAGCTGGCTCACGCCGCCCGCGGCCACTACGGCCAGTGCGGCGAAGTGGGGGCCGGTAGCTCAGGTGGTTAGAGCGCACGCCTGATAAGCGTGAGGTCGGAGGTTCAACTCCTCCTCGGCCCACCATACAGAAACATGGTGCGGGGCCTTAGCTCAGCTGGGAGAGCACCTGCTTTGCAAGCAGGGGGTCATCGGTTCGATCCCGATAGGCTCCACCAGTTTTATTACTCCAGAGATGAAGACAACAGTTCCGGGCCAGAGCGATCTGGTTCGGTATGCGGGATTTGCCCGCTTCTTTGACATTGTGAATGGGTTTTTTAATCGATGCCGCGACGTGGCGGCTCCGATCTTTCAAGGGATCGGAGATACGTGCGTTGCAAAATCTGGCTGAGATTATCGTCCATGCCTATTACAACGCAGTCTCTATGCAGGGCTGTCGTTGATGGTGTGGATTCTCAAGCGTGAGGTAAGAGCATTTGGTGGATGCCTTGGCACATACAGGCGATGAAGGACGTGGCACGCTGCGATAAGCGTCGGGGAGTTGTGAGCAAACTTTGATCCGGCGATTTCCGAATGGGGAAACCCACCTTCACCATTTCATTCTGGTTTCGTTTCGGCGGGATCTGAGTGAGGTGGATAAGGTATCCCAGGTTGAATAAAATAGACCTGGTGAAGCGAACCCGGGGAACTGAAACATCTCAGTACCTGGAGGAAAAGACATCAACCGAGATTCCGTTAGTAGTGGCGAGCGAACGCGGACCAGGCCAGTGCCTTCTCTTCAACTAGCAGAACACTTTGGAAAGAGTGGCCATAGCGGGTGACAGCCCCGTATGCGAAAGTGATGGAGAAGGACTCGAGTAGGGCGGGACACGTGAAATCCTGTCTGAACATGGGGGGACCACCCTCCAAGCCTAAATACTCGTATGTGACCGATAGCGAACAAAGTACCGTGAGGGAAAGGTGAAAAGCACCCCGATGAGGGGAGTGAAACAGTACCTGAAACCGAATGCTTACAAGCAGTTGGAGCCCCATAGGGGGTGACAGCGTACCTCTTGCATAATGGGTCAGTGACTTAATTTATCGAGCAAGCTTAAGCCGTTAGGTGTAGGCGCAGCGAAAGCGAGTCTGAATAGGGCGACTGAGTTCGATGAATTAGACCCGAAACCCGGTGATCTAGGCATGACCAGGCTGAAGGTGCGGTAACACGCACTGAAGGGCCGAACCGTTGAATGTTGAAAAATTCTCGGATGAGTTGTGTTTAGGGGTGAAAGGCCAATCAAACCG